>NZ_LSMM01000029.1:0-63875 GCF_001566815.1 Marinobacter sp. Hex_13 | reverse complement strand
TCTACTCCCAGAGCGATCACCAGTGCTTCGGGCTGGTATTCCGTAATGCGTTGGCAAGCGGTTTCCAGCCCTTCGCGCCAGACCTCGAAGGGCGTGCCGGGTGGATACACCAGGTTCTGGTTATAGCCGTTGCCGTCGCCTTCGCCGGTTTCATCCTCAAACCCCAGGAAGTGAGGGAACACCAGGTCCGGGTCGCCGTGCAGACTGATGGTCAGCACGTCGCTGCGCTGGTAAAAAATGGCCTGGGTACCGTTGCCATGATGGAAGTCGACATCCAGTATCGCCACGCGTTTGGCGCCCTGGTCCCGAAATGCCTGGGCGGAAATAGCCGCGTTATTGAAAAAGCAGTAGCCTCCGAGCAGATCGGCATGGGCGTGATGCCCAGGTGGGCGGCATAGTGCAAACGCGGCAGGCTCCCCGTTGGCCACCAGTGCCTGAGCGGTCAGTGCGACGTTTGCCGAGGCGCAGGCGGCGTCCCAGGTACCCTCGGTGATCGAGGTCTCGGCGGCAAAGCTGTAGTAACCCAGGCGGCCGTCGATGTCTTTTGGCACCCTTTCCCGCATCCCCCGGCCCGGCCAAACGGCGGGAATGGCCTCGCCGGGTTTATCCTCGGCTTCCCAATCCTTCCAGCAGGTCTGGAGGAAGCTCACGTAATCCGGGGTGTGCACGCGCAGAACCGGTTCCAGGCCGAAGTCCTCCGGTGGAAGAACGTCTCCCAGTTGTTCCTGCTTGACCCGGCCCAGTATGGTCTCCGCCCGGGACGGTTTCTCGTGGGGGGCGATCAATACGCCGCCGTCCAGCTCGGTCGTGGCGGTACGGCGATTGTGCAGAGGGGAAAAAACGGTTTTCATGGAAAACGATTCCGTTCTGGTTGTGGAAAGTCAGTCGTTGACGGTTTTCTGGATACTGGAATAGAGGCAAACCCGGTTTCGTCCGCCGGCTTTGGCCTGATACAGCGCCCGGTCTGCGTAGAGTAGCAGGGTATCCAGATTATCCGACTTGTTTGGCCAGAAGGTGGCGACGCCGGCGCTGATGGCCAAAGTAAGGTGCCCACTCTCCAGCGGAAGCGGGTTGTTCTCGATGAAGCTTCTCAGGCGTTCGGCGACCTCTTCCGCGCCCGGTTCGTCGGTGTTCTCCAGAAGCACGGCAAATTCCTCTCCGCCCACACGGGCAACAATGTCGATATCCCTCAAGGCTTCCGTTGCCAGCTTGCTGAGATGGACCAGCGCCTTATCACCGACGCCGTGGCCGTGGGTGTCGTTCACTTTTTTAAAGTGATCCGCATCGAACATAATGGCCGACAAAGGCGCCCCTGATCGAACTGCTTTTTTAACCGCTGTCCGACCCAGTTCGAAATAGTGTCTCCGGTTTTTCAGGCCGGTGAGTGCGTCGGTGCGCACGGTTTCCTCCAATTGGCGGATCAGTGTTTCTCGCTCCCTGCGCATGGCGTCCCGCTGGATGATTTCATCCTCCAGCAGGGTGTTGGTGTTCTCCAGTTCCCGTGTTCGTTCCTCGACACGGTATTCCAGGGTTCTATTGAGCTCGTTCATTGCCCGGGTTTTCTCAGTCAGGTTCAGGATCAGGTTTCTGAGAGTGGACGATAGGGTTTTTACCTCCTCGTAGTCGTCTCTCTGCTTAATCAGAGTGGAGGGCTGATCCGGGTCCAGGTTTCGGGCTTCCTCGGTCATCTTGATTAAGGGCCGAGTGGTCCAGCGTGCGGCCAGGGATGCAAACAGGATCAGCAAGAGCGAGACAACAAAACCTGTGGCAATCAACGTATGGCGAAGGTTGTTGGCCGGGGCAAAAGCTTCTTCAGCGGGCTGTCGTACCAGCACTCGCCAGTTGAAGCTGGCGTATTCCTCACGATCACGCAGGCGGCTGAAGCCAATCAGATATTCTGTCTGTTCATCTGAAGCTCCGGCGGTCATCGAGTCCGTCACATAGCCGGAAGGGTTGCGGCTCGCCGCATCCGCCAGTGAATCCGGAATGGCCTGACCAATGCTGTCTGTTGGCCCGATCAGGATGGTGCCTTTGTGATCGGCCACGACGAGTTCTGCCTGCAGGCGCTCTTGCAGTGGGGCCAGCAAGGACTGGCCAATGGACGCCACCCAGTCCAGGTAGAGGTGTGCACCAAGAACGCCCATGAGCTCGCCGTTGTCCCGATACAGTGGTACAGCAACATCCACAAACCGAAGGGGAACAGAGGACGGGTTATCGAGTTTGGACTCCAGCAACACCGCGAGGTGAGCGTCTCCGAGAAAGGGCCCTTTGGAGGCTTCACGGAACCAGGGGCGCTCAGACACATTGGCGCCCTGAAGCAGGTTGTCCGTGCTCGTGATGACGGTACCTTCGGGTGATACCAGGCCGATCCAGGCATAGCTTGGGAAGGCGTCCTGAAGTGCATTGAGGAGAGTCGGTACGCTGACGGACTGGTCGTCCTCAATGGACTGACTGGCAATAGCGGCTGCGATGCTCAGGTCGCTGTAGCGCTCGTGGAGATCAATTTCGATCTTGTCCCTCAACTGCACCGCCACTTCCTGGAGGTTTTGGCTGGTGGACTTGCGTAGTTCTTCAACAGCCAGATTGGAAGCCAACCAGGTGCCAATGGCGGTGGTGACGAGTATCAACCCACCGAATAGAAGAATCAGTCGGCTTTTGAGGGTGTTGAATGGCTTGATGGTAATGGCCCCATTGGTGCTTGTTATTCGTCCCAGTCGTTGACGCTGGCGCTCCCTGGCCACTATCTGACAGTATATTACTCATCCGATCAAACCACGAACGCGTTATAGGACTCCGTCATGAAAATCGCTGTCTTCTGTGGCTCCAGCCGGGGAAATGATGAACGTTTTGCCCAAGCCGCCGGAGTGTTTGGCCAGTATATGGCCAGCCAAGGTATGGATCTTGTATTTGGTGGTGGCAAGGTGGGCCTGATGGGCGTGGTTGCCGATGCCGTTCTGGCCGGCGGCCGGGAGGTATATGGCGTTATCCCCGAGTCCCTTCGCGACCGCGAGTTGGCCCATCAGGGCCTGACCCGCCTGGATGTGGTGAGCAGCATGCACGAGCGCAAGGCGCTGATGGCGGATATGGCCGACGCTTTTGTGGCGCTACCCGGCGGGCCGGGTACTATGGATGAAATTTTCGAGGCCTGGACCTGGGGCCAACTTGGATATCACAGCAAGCCCTGTGCGTTTTACAACGTGGATGGTTACTACAATGAGCTGCTGGCCTTCATCCGCACGATGTCTGGCGCGGGCTTCCTGAAACCTGAGTACGCCGAGATGGTGATCGTGAAAGACCAGCCCACCGAACTGGTATCCGCCCTGGAAAACTACCAGCCGCCCTCGCGTAAATGGTCATGAACTCGCTGAAGGCTCAGGTTTTCCGCTGCCAGGGACTGTGAGGTCACGCAGAGTGCGCCACAGACCGCCCCGAGGCGAAGGCAGGTCTTCAGGTTTTCACCGTTAAGGTGGCCACACAGAAAACCACTGAAGAAGGCGTCACCCGCACCATTGGTGTCCTGCACCTGACCGACCGGAAACGCGGGCTGTTCCAACCATTGCCCGTCCCGGCTAAGCAGGGTGGCACCGTCACTGCCATGGGTGCACACCACCAACTCCTTGCCATCATCGATCATCTTTTTCATGAAACTGCGATAGTCCGGCAGATTGTCGTTGGACAGGAAAATGACGTTCGCCGCATCGATAAACGGCTGATGATGTGGGTTTCGACCGTCGTAGTCATGCAGATCGGTCCACACCGGTTTGTTCGCGTTTTGTGCCAGGGCCAGCGCCGGCTTTGTGTAGCTCAGGATATTGATCACCACCAGTTCGCAGCCTGAGATTGCGGAGGTCACCGATGCCCAATCAACGACACTTGGGTCAGCCGGAGGTTGGACAAACAGCGAAACCCGCCCGCCGTGAGGGTCCATCAGGTTTACGTGCTGTTCTGTCGGCGTGTCGGTGATTTCTGAAAGCAGCTCAATGCCAGGCTTATTCAGGGCGTGGCGCACCAGATCGGCCTCCGTGTCCTGCCCCAGCAGCGAATGCAGAACTACGTTGCGCCCCAGCGCCGCAAGGTTCAGCGCCTTGCCAGCACCGGTGCTGCCGACGGATCTGTAACTGCTCTTGGGCCACAGGGTTTGCGGTGTTGGGGTTGGCAGGGCATCGAGCTGGATGATGGTATCCAGCGATGCGCCGCCGATAATGACGATGGGGTTGTTCATGGGTTGGCCTCGGCAGGAAGATTAGCCCATCTTATCCGGTGTGGAACGGGTAGGGCTCCTCCCTGCGGCTACGCCCCTTTCGTTGCCTGTGGTGGTCAGGTTCGTGCCAGACATTTGATGGCGGCAGCCGCGGCCGACGTGCGGTTTTCCACGCCCAGTTTGCGAAATACCTGCTCCAGATGCTTGTTCACCGTGCGCGGGCTCATTTCCAGAATCTGTCCGATTTCGCGGTTGGTTTTGCCATTGGCTATCCACAACAGCACATCGGACTCCCGGCCGGTCAGGCTGAAGCGCGTCCGCAGAGCGCCCGTGGCCTCGCTGGGCTTCTGCACCTCTTGCAGGCGCAACAGGTATTCCCTTTCGTCGACCAGAGTGAGGAACTCCACCGCGTGGAGCTCGGGCAGGAAATCCAGAGTAAGGCTGTGGCCGTTCTCCGGATTGTGGCTCAACCAGTTGGCCAGGTTATTGGTCAGTAGCTCAAGGTTGTTGGAGCCGCCGCCAGTGAGCCGCTGATGAACCTGGGGGGTGGACCACAGAATGGCTCCGTGACGGTCCACGGCAAACAGGTTCTGTCCGGCGGTATCCAGTGCGGCCCGAGCGCTGTGTGCCATGCGGGCGTTGGTCAGATGTACCTGCATGCGAGCCATCAGTTCGGTGGTGTTAATGGGTTTGGTGATGTAGTCCACGCCGCCGCATTTGAGCCCCATCACCACGTGCTCAGTATCGCTGAGGCCGGTCATGAAAATGATGGGGGTATTTGCGAAGTCCGGATTCTGCTTCAGCCGACGGCAGGTTTCGAAGCCATCCATGTTGGGCATGATGGCGTCCATCAGCACAATGTCCGGGGTGATGTTCTGACTGATGGTCAGGGCCTGGCTGCCTTCCAGCGCAATCAATACCGTCATGCCGGCACTTTCCAGGGCGTCGTTGATCATGCGAATGCAGTCAACTGCATCGTCCACCACCATAACGACCGTCTTTCGGGCTTCAGGTGTGCTCATGTTCCGTCACCTTGATCAAATCGATGATTTTTTCGAACTGGAAGTCGTTGGTGAGCTTCACAAGTTCTTCTACAAACACCGGATCGGCCTCGCTCCGGTAACGGAGTCCGTGCAGTGCCTCAAGAAGTCCTTTTTTGTGGCCGATGGTGGCCAGCCCCACCAGCGCGGCGCGATGTTCAGCCGCGGGCAGAATCAGCGTTTCCGATTCGGGCGTAATGGTGGCTGCCAGCGGTTCCGGGCTTTTCTCGAAGCGCCAGTCGAGGGTAAGCAGCCGGGCGATGTGGTCCAGCAGCAGGTTCAAGCGCACCGGCTTGATGATGTAACCGTTGTGCAGGGTGGGTGATTCCGGCCGGTTGCGTCCTTCGCTGGCGTCGGCCGATACCATGACCACGGGCACCTGATGGTTGTTGCTTCGCAATTGCGTAAGGATATCCCAGCCGCTGTAACCGGGCATGGAGACATCGAGTAACACCAAGTCGGGATGGCTGTTGTCGATGGCATCCACCACCGCCAGGGAGTTGCCGATGTCGACAATCTCAAAACCCAGCGGAGCTAGCATGGCTCGGATCACCTGGCGGTGGGAGGACTCGTCATCCACCACCATGATCTTGCGTCGCGGGCCTTTGTAGCCATAAATGCGCCGGGCCGGAGATGTCATGGATTCCGGGCGGGGGGTATGCAGGCTGGACAGCATCAGGCTGACGCGGAAGGTACTGCCTTCCCCGGGCGTGCTCTCTACAGAGAGATCGCCGCCCATGATTTCGGTCAACAGCCGGGTGATGGTGAGCCCGAGCCCGGTGCCGGTGCGACTTTGTCCGGGGGTGCGTATACGCTCGAAAGGTCGGAATATGCGCTCGATGTTTTCTTCGGCGATACCTTCACCGGTGTCCTTTATCGTGAACTCAGCCACCTGGCTGCGATATTTCAGGGTTAACGAAATGCTGCCGTTGTCGGTGTATTTGAGCGCATTGGACAGCAGGTTGATGAGTATCTGCCGCAGGCGCTTTTCATCCGTGGTCACCAGTTCGGGTAAGCGGGTAGGGCCGTGGTAACTGAAAGCCAGCCCTTTCTCTTCCGCTTGCAGCCGGAACATGTGCACCAGTTGCTCCATCAGCAGGTCAATACGCACTTCGTCCCGGTGCAGGTCCAGCCGCCCGGCTTCGATCTTGGAGATGTCCAGCAGGCCTTCGATTAGGTCTGCCAGATACTCACCGCTGCGGCGTATGACACCCAGTGCGTCCTTGCGGTTGTCGGGGATAGCGGTGTCGTTCTCCATCAGCTGGGCGTAACCCAGGATTGCGTTCAGCGGTGAACGCAGCTCGTGGCTGATGCCAGTCAGGTAGCGGCTCTTTGCGCCGTTGGCCGCTTCTGCGTGCTCCTTGGCCTGTTGCAGGGCCTGATCCGTGCGCTCGTGGGCCACGATTTCCTCAGTCAGAAGACGGGTCTGTCGCTGGGACTCCTCCTCGGCCACCACGCGGCTTTCATGGGCCAGCACAAACAGCCAGCACACCACGCCGGTGATAATGATCAGCACGAAGAACACCTTCCACAGGGTGATCGACAGCAGCGCGGCTTCGGTGGGCGAGTTCACCGGTGTCTTGGCGTATATCAGTGCCAGAAGAAGCCCGGACAGACCGTTGATCAGGAACAACAACGTCAGGAAGTGGCCAATGCGCGAGTGTAGTTTTGAGAGCACTGACTCGGGAATAAACAGGCCAAAAAACTGCTGCAGCTGATGCCGATAACCTGCACCGGGTTTACAGAAATCGCCGCAGCGGGCATCAAGGGAGCAGCACAGCGAGCAGATATTGCCGGCATAGGCCGGGCAGCCAGTCACGTCTTCCGGCTCGAATTCGTGTTCGCAGATACAGCAGGCGACAAGTTGTCGGTCAGTGGCGATGGGCACGAATGGGCGTGCGGTATAGAAGCGCCCACGAGTACGCCAGGCAATGACGGGCGCGATCACCAATGCTGAACCCAGGGTAATGAAGTGTGACAGCGCCTGGGGTACGTCGCCAATGGCGCCACCGTGGCACACCATACCAATGACCGAGGCCAGTATCATGGCACCGACACCAACGGGGTTGATGTCGTACAGGTGTGCCCGCTTGAACTCGATGTGCTTCGGGCTGAAGCCCAGTGGTTTGTTGATCACCAGGTCGGCCACCAGGGAGCCCACCCACGCCACCGCTACGACGCCATAGAAGCCCAGAGTCTCTTCCAGGGCGCGATAAACACCCAACTCCATCACCAGCAAGGCAATGGTCACGTTGAAGACCAGCCACACCACACGGCCCGGATGGCTGTGCGTCAGACGTGAGAAAAAATTCGACCAGGCAATGGAGCCTGCATAGGCGTTAGTGACGTTGATCTTGACCTGGCAAAGAATGACAAAGATGCCCGCGATGGCCAGCGCCACTTCCGGAGACGACGAGAGATAGCCGAATGCCACCATGTACATGCGGGTGGGGTCGGAGGCATCCAGTGCCGACACGCCATGGTTCAGGGCCAGTACAGCCAGGAACGAGCCCGCCAGGATTTTCAACGCACCAATGACGATCCATCCAGGCCCACCGGCCATCACCGCCGTCCACCACCGCAAACGCTGCCCTTGCTCAGGCTCAGGCACAAAACGCAGGAAATCGACCTGTTCGCCAATCTGTGCAATCAACGAGAACACCACGGCCGACGCTGCCCCAAAAAGCAGCAGGTTGAACTCGCCGCCCTGATTGGGGGCAGTGCCCTCAAACTGCGTCCAGTCTGACACCGAGCCGGCGTCCATGTAGATGATGAAAACAAACGGCAGCAGCTGCAGCACAATCCACGCCGGTTGGGTCCAGAGCTGGAACTTGCTGATGGCGGTTATGCCGTGGGTGACCAGGGGGATAATCACCACCGAACAAATGAGATAACCGATTACCAACGGTATATCCAGCAGCAGCTCCAGCGCCATGGCCATGATCGCCGCTTCGATTGCGAAAAAGATAAACGTAAATGAGGCGTAGATCAGCGAGGTGATGGTGGAGCCGATGTAGCCGAAGCCGGCGCCTCGAGTAAGCAGGTCTATATCAACACCATAGCGAGCGGCGTAGTAGCTGATGGGTATAGCGGTCAGAAAGATGATCAGCGCTACGGCGCAGATGGCCGCGACTGCGTTGTTGAATCCGTAGTGGATAGTGATGGCCCCACCGATGGCTTCCAGCGCCAGAAAGGAAATCGCTCCCAGAGCCGTATTAGTAACGCGGGCGGCGGACCAGCGCCGGGCACTCTTTGCGGTAAACCGCAAGGCGTAGTCTTCGAGCGTCTGGTTAGCCACCCACTGATTGTAATTGCGCCTTACACGGAAAATGCTTTGTCGTGCGGCCATCGTTGTGTTGCCTGTGTCGCTGGATAAGGAGTGCCCGAAAATAAGTGCGGTTGCGTGGCGCGGTGCACCGGACCTGAAAACACCAACAATTTTCGTGCCATGGACAGGAACGCAAGAAAAAGCGGACACATTTAAATCGTGTACCCGCGTTTTAGCCTGTATTGCCGGAATCAGGAATGCGTCAAATGACGTAGTGTGCTGGGGTGATTGCCGAATGGGCTCCCTTAAAGGGCGCAAGCAGAATGTTTGATGTGGACGCTGTGCTTTCGATGAAAAGCGCGGTACCGGATTTCAAACACTGCGAGGAATCACCATGGGTACGACAGATAAAAACGCCAGCATACGATCGCCTGGCAAGAGGCCAGGGTTTAGAAAAAGTCTGATGACACTGGCGGCGTCCGTTATGCTGGCTACCTCCGCGCAAGCGGCGACACCCAGTACGGCAGAAGTCAATACAACCGATCTGGCGGTGACGGATGACACCGTTACGGTTGGTATACTGCACTCTATCACCGGCACCATGGCAATCAGTGAGATTGGCTCGGTGCAGGCGGAAAAGCTGGCGATTGAACAGATAAACGCGTCTGGTGGTGTTCTGGGTCGCCAGATAGAGTTTGTTCAGGAAGACGGCGCCAGCGACTGGCCAACGTTTGCCGAAAAGTCCCGCAAGCTTCTGCGTCAGGATAATGTGGCCGCGATCTTTGGCGCGTGGACCTCCGCGTCACGCAAGGCCATCCTGCCGGTGATCGAACAGTACAACGGCATGCTGTATTACCCTACCTTCTATGAAGGTCTTGAGCAGTCCCCGAACGTGGTTTACACCGGCCAGGAAGCTACCCAGCAGATTCTTGCGGGTATCGACTGGGCGGTAAAGGAAAAGGGCGCCAAGAGCTTTTACCTGCTCGGATCCGACTACATCTGGCCGCGAACCTCCAACAAGATCGCCCGCAAGCACATCGATAAGCTGGGCCTGAAAGTTGTGGGTGAAGAGTATTACCCTCTGGGCCACACCCAGTTCAACTCGGTGATCAACAAGATCAAGCTCAAGAAGCCCGACGTGATTTTCGCTTCCGTGGTGGGCGGTTCCAACGTGGCCTTCTACAAGCAGATGAAAGCCGCCGGTGTTGATTTCACCGACGAGAAACCGCTGCTGCTGACGATCTCCGTAACCGAGGACGAAATCCGCGGTATCGGCGGCGACAACGTGGAAGGTATCTACGCCTCCATGAAGTACTTCCAGAGCCTGGACAACCCCAACAACAAGGAGTTTGTTGCGGCCTTCAAGGAAACCTACGGCGATGACATGGTGATCGGCGACGTTACCCAGGCCGCGTATCTCGGTCCCTGGTTGTGGAAAGCGGCGGTTGAAAAGGCCGGCTCTTTCGACATCGACAAGATTCGCGAAGAGTTCGCAGGCATCGAATTCACCAAGGCGCCGGAAGGTTACGTACGCATCCACGAAAACCATCACCTGTGGTCCAAGACCCGGATTGGCCAGGCCCAGCTTGATGGTCAGTACAAGGTGGTTCACGAAACAGAAGAGCTGATGGAGCCAGACCCGTTCCCGGAAGGTTACCAGTAAAACGGAATGGCCGGCGCCACCGCGCGCCGGCCTTCATCGCCTCCGCAACGCAAAGCATGTTGGTTTGAAGGGGAGAAGGGTCATGTTCGATGGCTACACCAGCAGTGAATTGATGTCGATATTTGCCATGCAGGGGTTTGCCGGGCTCTCCCTGTTTTCAGTGTTCGTACTGATGGCAATGGGCCTGGCCATCATTTTTGGTCAGATGGGCGTGATCAACATGGCCCATGGGGAATTCATGATCCTCGGTGCCTACACCACCTACCTGACGTCGAGTTTTTTCCAGTCCTACCTGCCCGGACTGTTTGGCGGTTACTTCTTCTTCGCCATCATCCTGGCCTTTTTGATATGCGCTGCCTTGGGAGCACTCGTTGAGTGGCTGATGATACGGCATCTCTACCACCGGCCACTCGATACCTTGCTGGCCACCTGGGGGTTGAGCCTGATCATGCAGCAGGCCTACCGCTCCATCTTTGGTGCCCGCGAAGTGGGCGTTGATCTTCCTGAATGGATGATGGGCGCCTTCCAGGTGACCGATTTGGTGGAACTGCCGATCAACGGCTTGTTCGTGATGATCATCGCGCTCTCCATTGCAGTCGCCGTTTACTTGCTCATGTACCGCTCCGGCTGGGGCAAGAACGTGCGGGCTGTGGTTCAGAACCGTCCTATGGCTGAGGCTGTTGGTATCAACAGTGCTGGTATCGACCGCGCAACCTTTGCCCTCGGCTGCGGTATCGCCGGGATTGCTGGTGCCGCGTTCACCATGATCGGCTCCACCGGGCCGTCGTCCGGGCAGGCCTACATTGTCGATACCTTCCTGGTGGTGGTCTTCGGCGGCGCCCAAAGCCTGATTGGCACCATTATTTCCGCCTTCGGCATTTCCCAGGCCCAGTCCACCATGGAGTTTTTCCTGAGTGGTTCCATGGCCAAGGTACTCACCCTGCTGGTTGTCGTCGGCATTCTGATGCTGCGTCCAGAAGGACTCATGGCCCTCAAGGTCCGTCGCTAGGAGATTGTCATGAAGAGTTCATCCCCCCTGAAATGGTTCGGCTCCCGCGAGGGCCTGTATTACCTGGCGCTGGCGTTTCTGCTGGTTGTCATCCTGCCGCTGGTTCTGGACCCGTTCCGGCTGAACATGGTGGGTAAGTACCTGACATACGCCTTCGTGGCGATCGGACTGGTGATGTGCTGGGGTAAAGCCGGCATCCTCAGCCTGGGCCAGGGCGTGTTCTTCGGCCTGGGCGGATACTGCATGGCGATGTTCCTGAAGCTGGAAGCCTCCACGCCAGAGGCGACGGCGATCCAGTCCACCCCGGGCATTCCGGATTTCATGGACTGGAACCAGCTCACCGAGCTGCCGTGGTTCTGGGAACCGTTCCATAGCTTCTCGTTCACGTTGATCGCGGTTATTGGCGTGCCCGTTCTGCTGGCTTTCGTGATCGGTTTTGCAATGTTCACCCGCCGTGTAGGTGGCGTGTACTTTGCCATCATCACCCAGGCCATTGCCGCAATCCTGACCATCCTGATTATCGGACAACAGGGTTACACCGGTGGCGTAAACGGCATTACCGATCTGCAGACCCTGATGGGCTGGGATATCCGCACCGATGAGGCACGGACCGCCCTGTACTTCGTCTGTGTCGGAATGCTGTTCCTTTGCCTGTTCGTGGCACGGCTTGTCCAGAACCGGAAACTGGGCCGCATTCTCGTGGCGATGAATGCCCAGGAAATGCGGGTGCGCTTTTCAGGCTATGACGTGGCTGCCTTCAAGATTTTCGTGTTCTGCCTGGCGGCGGCCTTCGCTGGTATCGGCGGCGCAATGTTCACCCTGATTGTTGGCTTCATGTCGCCGTCCTTCATCGGCATTGTTGCCTCCATCGAGATGGTCATCTTCTGTGCGCTTGGAGGCCGGTTGTCCATTCTCGGAGCGGTTTACGGTGCCTTGTTGGTGAATGCCGCCAAAAGTGGCTTTTCCGAATCCTTCCCGGAACTCTGGCCTTTTGCCATGGGGGCTCTGTTTATTGGTGTGGTGCTGGCATTCCCGAACGGCCTGGCAGGACTTTACCGCAGCTATGTCATGCCCCTGGAAGAGCGCTTGTTCAAACGCAAAGCGCCTGTGGCTAACGCCACCGCCGAGCCTTCGGCCACCAAGCCTGGTGCTGAAAAGGCTGACGATTATGATCCGATGATCAATACCTACAGCCCGGAGAAATCCTGATGAGTGCAGCCAAAAGCAAAGGCACGGATTTTCTGCTGGCGGTTGAGGGCCTGACCGTATCATTCGACGGCTTCAAGGCCGTGGATGACCTGTCTTTCTACCTCGACCCCAAGGAAATCCGGGTCATTATCGGCCCCAATGGTGCTGGCAAAACCACCGTTCTCGATCTGATCTGCGGCAAAACCAAGGCGACTGCCGGTTCGATCAAGTTTGCCGGCAAGGAGCTGACCAAACTCAAGGAACACCAGATCGTTCATTCCGGTGTGGGCCGGAAGTTTCAGACACCATCGGTGTTTGAAGATCTGACTGTGTTTGAAAACCTCGAGGTGTCCTACCCGCAGGGCCACAGCGTGATGGGGGCGCTGGCCTTCAAGCGGGACCGGGCGGTAGTTGAGGCTGTGGAAGAGGTGGCAGAAACCATCTTCCTGACGGACGCCCTGAACGAACCGGCGGCCTCGCTCAGCCACGGTCAGAAACAGTGGCTGGAGATCGGCATGCTGCTGATCCAGAAGCCGGATCTGCTGATGCTGGATGAGCCGGTGGCCGGAATGTCGGTGGCCGAGCGCAAGAAAACCGCCGAACTGCTCCGGGTGATCACCCGGGACCATACGGTACTGGTGATCGAGCATGACATGCAGTTCGTTGGTGACATCGCCGACCGGGTGACCGTGATGCACCAGGGCAAGGTTCTTTCGGAAGGGTCCATTGAGCACGTGAAGTCGGACCCGAAAGTCATCGAAGTCTATCTGGGGCACTGAACATGCTGAGCGTCAAACATCATTCGGTGGCCTATGGCCAAAGCACCATCATCGGGGACCTGAACCTTGAGGTGGGAAAAAACGAGATTGTGGCCGTGGTGGGCCGCAACGGCATGGGCAAGACCACGCTGATGAAATCCCTGGTAGGCATGACCCCCACCAAAGGCGGTGAGGTCAGCCTGGATGGTTCCAACATTTCCAACCTGAAGAGCTTCCAGCGGGTAAGGGCTGGCATTGGTTTTGTGCCTCAGGGCCGGATGATTTTTCCAACCCTTACGGTAAGGGAAAACATTGAAACGGCCCTGTCCGCCGTGGGTGAAAAGAAGGTACCGGAGGATCTGTACGAGATGTTTCCGGTACTGAAGGAAATGCAGAACAGGCGCGGCGGTAATCTGTCTGGTGGTCAGCAGCAACAGCTCGCCATTGCCCGCGCACTGGCCACGCGGCCCAAGGTGCTGCTGCTTGACGAACCCACCGAAGGCATTCAGCCCAATATCATCAAAGAGATCGCTCAGACACTACGGCGTATCCGCGATGAGCGCGGTTTGTCGATAGTTGTCTCTGAGCAGGTCCTGAGCTTTGTGATGGACGCGGCGGACCGGATTCTGGTGATCGAGAAGGGAACCATCGTGCACGAAGAGAACAGGGCTGAAGCAGACCAGGAAAAGATTGCCAGTTACCTGGCGGTTTAACGAGGAGCGAATTAATGAGACACGGTGATATTTCCAGCAGTAACGACACCGTCGGTGTGGCGGTGGTGAACTACAAGATGCCCCGGTTGCATACCAAAGCCGAGGTATTGGACAACGCCCGCCAGATTGCCAACATGATCAAGGGTATGAAAGTGGGCCTGCCCGGCATGGACCTCGTGGTGTTTCCGGAATACAGCACCATGGGCATCATGTACGACAATGACGAGATGATGGAAACGGCTGCCACGATTCCCGGCGACGAAACCGCCATCTTCTCTGCCGCCTGCCGTGAGGCCAATACCTGGGGTATCTTCTCACTAACCGGCGAACGGCATGAGGATCACCCCAGTAAGGCACCCTATAACACCCTGATTCTCATCAACAATGAAGGTGAGATCGTCCAGAAATACCGCAAATGTATTCCCTGGTGCCCGATTGAAGGCTGGTATCCGGGGGACACCACTTACGTCAGCGAAGGCCCCAAGGGTATGAAGATCAGCCTGATCATCTGCGATGACGGCAACTACCCGGAAATATGGCGGGACTGTGCAATGAAAGGTGCCGAGCTGATCGTTCGCTGCCAGGGCTATATGTATCCGGCCAAGGAGCAGCAGGTGATGATGTCCAAGAGCATGGCGTGGGCCAACAACTGTTATGTGGCCGTGGCCAACGCCTCCGGTTTTGATGGGGTGTATTCCTACTTCGGCCACTCCGCCATTATCGGCTTTGATGGCCGCACTCTCGGAGAGTGTGGCGAGGAAGATATGGGAATTCAGTATGCCCAGCTTTCGATCAGTCAGATCCGCGACGCACGCCAGAATGACCAGTCTCAAAACCACCTGTTCAAACTGCTGCACCGGGGCTACACCGGTGTTCACAACTCCGGCGATGGCGACAAAGGCGTAGCCGACTGCCCGTTTGAGTTCTATCGCACCTGGGTGATGGACGCTCAAAAGGCACAGGAAAACGTTGAAGCAATGACTCGCAAAACCGTGGGCACCGCTGAATGTCCGGTGGGTGAGCTGCCATTCGACGGTAAAGAAAAATCTGCAGGCGCTTAATGCCGGGAGTTGCTGATGCCGTTTATCAACGAACGGCTGGAAGCCAACCGGGAGTCCATAGAACAAAACCGGGCTGCCTCAGGCCCGGTTCGTGCTTCCCGGTTTCGCTTTGAGCCAGATGCCGTCATGTCCCGCCTGCGGGAGAACATCGTTGGCCAGGACGATGCCCTGACAGCCATGGAATCCATGCTGGTGCGAGTGAAAGCCGACATCGGCGAGGAAAACCGGCCACTCTCGGTGCATCTATTCCTTGGGCCCACAGGTGTGGGTAAAACCGAAACCGTTCGGCTGATTGCAGAAGCCATTCATGGCAGCCGGGATGGCCTGTGCCGCATCGATATGAACACCCTGGCTCAGGAGCACTATACCGCCGCTCTTACCGGCGCGCCGCCGGGCTACGTGGGCAGTAAGGAAGGCTACAGCCTGTTTGATCTAGACAAAGTACAGGGCTCGTTCAGCAAGCCCGGCATTGTGTTGTTTGATGAAATCGAGAAAGCCAGCCGGGAAGTCGTCCGCGCCCTGTTGAACGTTCTGGACACCGGTCGGCTGATGTTTCCCTCCGGTAACCGGGAAATCGATTTCAGCAACACTCTGATATTCATGACCAGCAATGCCGGGGCTCTGGATGCTGAGGCGCACCAACAACGTTATCAGAAAGGTTGGCGCCGCTGGCTCGGGTTGTCGGCCGGTGAGGGTGGGTACTTGCGAGATGTTGCTCTGCGTCGGCATTTCGACCCTGAGTTTCTGAACCGTATTGATCAGATCCTTACCTTCAACAGCCTTGCTGATAACTGGCTCGAAGCACTGTTGGACATCGAGTTGGTGGGGCTCAACCGGCGGCTGGGCAAAAAACACGCAGTGCTGTCACTGTCAACTAAGCTTAGGGGCGAACTGTGCTGTGGCTACGATGCCCGTTATGGAGCCCGGGAGATGTTGCGGGCTTTTCGCCAGCGTCTGGAGCCCGCGGTAGCCAGAGCACTGTTGGCGCATCCTGACTGTCAGCGGTTTGAGGCCGATGCGCAGAATGGGGCGGTCACCGTGCACCAATACGTCGAATGACGTAGGTGTGGGGGGCATTTCGCGAATACCTCCGGGGCGCGGGATCTCGGATAGTAAAACCGTTACCAAATTGTGCAAGCCAACACCAAGGAGCGCCCGTTATGGCTGAAACCATTATCAAGATTGATCTGAACAAGTCGGCTTACGAGAACGACAAAATCCACAACCGCTGGCACCCGGATATTCCGCTGGTGGCCACCGTTAAACCCGGTGATGACTTCATCGTGGAATGCTATGACTGGACCGGTGGCCAGATCAAAAATGACGACAGTGCAGACGATGTGCGCGATGTAGACCTCAGCCAGGTGCACTTCCTGTCTGGCCCGATCGGGGTGGAAGGCGCCGAGCCGGGTGACCTGCTGGAAGTGGATATTCTCGACATCGGCACCTTTGAAGAAAGCCAGTGGGGGTTCAACGGCTTCTTCTCCAAGCAGAACGGCGGCGGCTTCCTGACCGAACACTTTCCGGACGCCCAGAAGAGCATCTGGGATTTCAACGGCATGTTCACCAAATCGCGCCATATTCCCAACGTGGAATTTGCCGGCCTGATTCACCCGGGGCTGATAGGCTGCCTGCCCTCTAAAGACCTGCTGGATACCTGGAACAAACGTGAAGCAGGACTGGTTGCGACAGACCCGGAGCGGGTGCCGGAACTGGCCACCTTGCCCAACGGCGATACCGCCCACATGGGCCAGCTGAAAGGAGACGCCGCCAAAGCGGCCGGCGCTGAGGGCGCTCGCACCGTACCGCCCCGGGAACATGGTGGTAACTGCGATATCAAAGATCTTTCCCGCGGCTCCAAGGTTTACTTCCCGGTCTACGTGGATGGTGCGGGCCTGTCGGTTGGCGACCTGCACTTCAGCCAGGGCGATGGTGAAATCACCTTCTGTGGTGCCATCGAAATGGCTGGATGGATTCACCTGCGGGTGAACCTGATCAAGGATGGCGTTAAGAAATACGGCATCAGGAACCCGGTGTTCAAACCCAGCCCGATCAAACCCCGTTACGACGATTACGTGATCTTTGAAGGGATCTCGGTTGATGAAGACGGTGGCCAGCATTACCTGGACGTGCATGTGGCCTATCGCCAGGCCTGCCTGAATGCCATCGAATACATGACCAAGTTCGGCTACACCAAGGCCCAGGCCTACGCGATTCTTGGTTGCGCACCGGTAGAGGGCCACATCAGTGGCGTGGTGGATATTCCAAACGCCTGCGCCACGCTTTGGCTGCCCACAGGCATCTTTGATTTCGACATCAATCCATCCGCAGAGGGTCCGAAGAAAATGACCAGTGGCGGAATGGACGTACCTCTGTCGAAAGACAAGGAGTAGTCACCATGCCCGTATACGACTACAAATGCCGGGAACACGGTTTGTTCCACACTCTGGCAACGATAGAAGACAGCGCAAAACCGATGGCATGTCCCACTTGCCAGGTGCTTTCGCCACGAGTGATTGTGCTACCCCCGGAAATCGCAAACATGGACCCTGCCAGGCGCACTGCCCAGGACCGCAACGAAAAGTCCCGCCACGAACCGGTGTTCTCCACCGCCGATCGCCGGGAGCAGGACCCTGAGCACAGCCGCAGCTGTGGCTGTGGCTCACCAAAACCCGGAAAGTCGATGCTGTTCTATACCGCTGACGGGAAGAAAATGTTCCCCTCCATGCGGCCCTGGATGATCAGCCACTAACTTCGGACCAAACCGAAAGTCACTGTCACGTGTTTGCCCCCACTTCGGGGGCTTTTTTCGAGCGAACGACCGTACCGATATCGCCTAACGGATTATCCAGGAGCTTGTTATACAAAATGACCAGGGAATTCAGGGCCTGGCTTTTTGTGTAGCTGCCGCAAAATTGCGATTCACCGCTAGCCAAGCCAGAAACTCAATAACATCCCGAGGACCCATGTCCCTGGGATGTTTCATGTTCTGGAAGCGAATGAAATAGCGGATCCAGTACCAGTACGTCTTTTCAGTTCGGATGCTGTAATGATCCACCCGAATGAGCGTACGGACCTGGTCACGCAGGCAGGGCTGCTTTCCTTGCATTCGAGAGGCTCCTTGCCAAAACGAACCGTATATTTAAACAGTGTTTTTGGTGGCGTATATCTCAGATCTCTAATGATTACATGGCATGGTGTATGTGGTGGGCTAAACTGTTGATTTATAAGTTTCTGCAATCACTGAGACGTCGATCTAACTGCTGTTAGGCCCTTATGAATCGAAACTTCGAAATAGTAGACGGAATCTACCTCGTGCAAGAAAGTCACGAGCTTGATTTGCATAATAATTTTGACTTCAAGGACTTAGATTACTCCGTGGAGGAGCGTTCGCTTGTATTACACTGGCAACGATCGAATGGGGGTTGGGTGAGCTTCGATACGCCCAAGGCATTAACCATCGAGTTCAGAGGAGTTAGCGAATTTCGATTTATGCCGCGAGATTCTGAAGCTCCCTTTACTGAAGACGATTGCATCAACTCCTTTGGATACTGGGTAGACGAGGATTGGGCGGAAGGTGTCATTATGGTTGAGCCCGAGCAAAAGGCTGAGCCTCAATGGCTTACAGCAATTGGTTTTATGTTTGGTGCAATTCTGGCTGTCCAGGCGGAGAGTGCCGATGCCAACGTCTTGGCCTAACAAGGCCTATTCCTACAACATTGCTCATTCGGTAACCTCCTTTCCCTACTTTTCACTGCATGAAGGAAACACGAATGCTTATAGACCTTGAGTCGATCGAAACAAAGCACATCCACCCTATCCTGACCCAGACCGTCATTCCGCGGCCGGTGGCGTGGGTGTTGTCGCAGAACCCGGGGGATGACTACAACCTGGCTCCTTATTCGTTCTTTACCGTGGTTACCGGTAAGCCGCCAATTCTGATGGTGTCTGTGGGCAAGAAGCCCAGCGATGGTAGCTTCAAGGACACGCGGGTGAATATTGAGGCTCGTAAGCAGTTTGTGGTGCACATTGGGAGCCGCAGCCAGGCTCAGGCCATGACGGAGTCGTCCCGCCATCTGGACCACGGCCAGTCTGAACTGGACCGACTGGATATGAAGTTGGTGCAGGAAGAAGGCTGGCCGATGCCCCGGGTCGAGGGGTGCCTGGTGGCGTTTTACTGCGAGTTGCGAGAGGTCATTGAAATGGGTGACACGCCGCAGTCGCTGGTGTTTGGCAATATCAAGAAGGTGTTTGTGGACGATCAGGTTGCCAGCATTAACGATCAGGGGCGTTACGTTATTGATGCCAAAGGCATCGACCCGATCTCACGGCTGGGTGGCAGCGAATACGGCACCCTGGGCGATATTCTCAACGTGCCGCGCCCGGACTGAGGCAGACTGCAACAGGCTCAAACGAGCTGACAGAACTGACCGAAACGGCGCCGAATTCATCGCATGGGGCCAATTTCGGCGTTTTCCCTCCTGGGCTATTCTCATCCTGTTGGCGTGTGATCCGCGCTGAAATGTTGATAAAACAACGGCAGATGCCGACAGGGTGGTTATGAGCGAACAACATGTAGACGTACTGATTGTCGGCGCCGGCGTTTCCGGCATTGGCATGGCCTGTCACCTCAAACGAGAGTGCCCGGGTAAGTCTTTCACCATCATTGAGCGCCGTGAGTCCCTTGGAGGCACCTGGGATCTGTTCCGCTACCCGGGTATCCGTTCCGATTCCGACATGTACACCTTTGGCTACAACTTCCGCCCCTGGACCGGGGGCAAGGTGTTGGCGGATGGCCCGTCGATCAAGCAGTACGTTCACGATACAGCCAGGGAAAACAACGTTGAACAGCATATCCAGTATGGCCTGGCGGTTGTTTCCGCTGAGTGGTCAGGCGCAGACAAGTGCTGGACACTGACGGCCCGCAAGGAAGCCACCGGCGAAACCGTTACCTTTACCGCCAGCTTTCTGGTGGGCTGTACAGGGTATTACAACTACGATGCCGGCTATAAGCCTGACTTCCCTGGCGAGGCCGATTTTGGCGGCCAGATTGTGCATCCGCAGCACTGGCCTGAGGACCTGGACTATACCGGCAAACGTGTGGTGGTGATTGGCAGTGGTGCCACGGCCATCACCCTGGTGCCAACGATGGCGGAGAAAACCGCACACATTACCATGTTGCAGCGTTCGCCCACCTATCTGATGCCGCTGCCATCCCGGGATGCGGTGGCGCAGGGCTTTCAGAAAGTCCTGCCCGCCAATGTCGCCTATCGGTTGACCCGTGCCCGTAACGTCAGCATTGCACGGCTACTGTTCAATCGTTCCCGCAAGAACCCCAAGGCCATGCGACGACTGTTCCTGGCCATGGTGCGCCGGCAACTGGATGGCAAGGTCGATATGCGCCATTTCTCACCCAGCTACAACCCCTGGGATCAGCGCCTGTGTGTGGTGAAGGACGGTGATCTGTTTGAGTCTATCAAGGCGGGCAAGGCATCGGTGGAGACGGACCATATCGAACGCTTTACCAAGAACGGTATTCTGCTGAAATCCGGCAAGGAACTGGAGGCCGACATCATCATTCCGGCGACTGGGCTGGATATCCAGATGCTGGGTGGCATGGACCTGGTGGTGGATGGTCATTCGGTCACGTTGCGGGACAAGGTGATCTACAAGAACGTAATGGTGGAGGGTGTCCCCAACGCCGGTATGATTTTCGGGTACACCAACATCTCCTGGACCCTGAAAGCCGATATCGCGGCTGAATACCTGTGCCGCCTGTTCAATCATATGGACAGCAAGGGGCAGAGCGTCTGTATACCCCGTGACACCGGCGACAGTCGCGCCGGAGACACCATGATGGGCGGCCTGGATTCCGGTTATATCCGCCGGGCTGACGACAAGTTGCCAAGGCAGGGAACCCATGGCCCCTGGAAGGTCAGCCAGAACTATCTGGAGGATGTGAAAACCCTCAGGTTTGAGCCTATCGAGGATGGTTACCTGGAGTTCGATGGTCGCCGGCCGGTTCAGCAATCCAAACCGAAACGCGGTTTCATGAGGCCGTTGCGTTCAGCGCTGTTTGGCTCTTGAAGGTGTGACACAGCTCGATCATTGATGAATGCAACTACAAATCTGCCGCAAAATATGGCAGTCTCATTGCCCGTTTTTGAACAGGCAATGATGTATGTCCGGCCGTAAAAATAAGAAGAATATGCCGTTGTGGCATCCGGTTCTCTGGCCTTCGTGGCTTCTGGTCTTCACGCTTTATCTGCTTGCCCTGCTGCCAATGTCGGCCAAGCAGCGTTTTGGCCGGCGGCTGGGCTGTTTTCTGGAAGGCAAGCTGACGTCACGGGCCAAGGTGGCCAATACCAATATTGCGACCTGTTTTCCGGAGCTTGATGACGCCGCTCGTGAGCGATTGGTGCGGGATAACTTTGTGGCCTGTACCCGTGGTTTCCTGGAAAGTATTCACGCCTGGTGGCGGGATATGTCGGGCTTTTGCGAGGGCGCCGAGGTTCAGGGGCTGAAGCACCTGCGAGAAGCCCAGGCCAGAGGTAAAGGTGTGCTGTTAATCGGCGGGCACTACAGTATTTTCGACTTTGCGCTTCCGCTGATTGCCTGTCACCTGAAGAAACCGGGGTATATGTACCGCCCCAACAATAATCCGGTGATTGACCGGATGATTGAAAACGGTCGCCGGCGTCACTTCGGTATCCGCCCGTTCACCAAGCGTGAGTTGAGGCCGTTGGTGTCGTTCCTCAAAAAAGGCGGGGAAGTCTGGTTTGCCTGCGATCAGGACTTTGGCAAGAAAACCGAGCTATTTGTGCCGTTTTTTGGCACCGAGGCCGGGTGTATTACCTCACCCAGCTACATTGCTCGAGTGTCCGGTGCCTCAGTCATCTGTGTGAGCCATCTGCGGATGCCTGATGGTCGTTACCGGGTGATATTCTCGCCAATCCAGGAGGGATTTGGTGTCTGCAAACAGAGCGATACGGAAACCTGGAGTCGCTACATCGAAGACACCGTTCGTGAACAGCCAGACCAGTACCTATGGCTGCACAAGCGCTTCAAAACCCGGCCCGAGGGGTGTGCCAAGGTCTATTGATGCCTCGGGCTGTTTTCAGGATTACTCGCGGCCCAGGTAGCGCCGGACAATGTCCTTCCAGCCTGATGATTCCGTGACCTCAAGAATCTGCTCGGACACCGGCCCACGCAATGGACTTTCGGACGGCAGGGCCAACCCATAGAGTTGCTGCTGGAAAATACCGGGCAGCAGGGTCAACCTCTTGTCCCCCAGTTGCAGGTTGCGGTATTGCAGCAGGGCCCTGTCGTAGACCACGGCATCGGTTTCACCATTGGCGACTGAGAGCATGGCGCTGGTCAGGTCTGGATAGAGTTGGTGCCGAATGCGCTGATCTTGCAGATACTGCTCGCTGGCGGTGTTAGCGATGGTGGCTACGTTGGCGCGGTTGAGGTCGTCGGGGCCCTGAATCTGATATTGCAGGTTGCTGACGGTGAGCGATGAGGTAATCGCTGCGGTAAAACTCGCCACCATGATCAACCCGGCAAACATCCACACTAACGCAACCATTCGGCCCGCCAGCGACACCGGAGCCTTGTCACCATAACCAACAGTGGTCATTGTCACAGCCGCCCACCAGAAGCTCGCTCCTATTCCCTGTACCGCGGTGCCACCAAACTGCTCCGGATTGCGCCGACGCTCAAACAGCCACAGCACAAATCCCACAGCCAGAAGCAAGCCACCCAGGGCGATAACCACGCTCATAAATTGCCAACTGATCAGCGCGCGAAGGCTGGCGAGCAGCCCCTGCTCCGGCGCCGGAGGTACTGCGATGGACAGGCCTGTCTGGTAGAAGGGGTGGGTGAAGTCGAATGCCGCTTCCCGTTCGGCGGTCATGGTGAGAGCTCCCACCGCCACGTCGACTTGTCCGCTTTCGACCTGCGTCAGTAGATCACTGAAGGAGAGAGGAACGAATGTGTATTCCCGGTCCAGGCCTTCGACAACCTGGCGCCACAGATCGATACTGATGCCTTCCCACTCGCCGCTGTCGGTTTCCATGACAAAGGGCGGGACAGTGGTGATGCCGACTTTGATCGGCTCCGGTTGCCCCGCCGCCTGACTGGTAAACAGCAGCAGGAGGGGCAGGGCAAGCCGTGAGATCCATCGTTTCATGGGTAAGTCCGTGTTGTCAGGAAGTTAGTCAAACGCTGAGCTGATCACATCACGGTAGTTCCGGATGCGCTGTACATAGTGTACTGGTTCGTAGCCACGGGCGTAGCCGTAGCGGGTACTCGGGTAGTAGCGCTTGTCGGCTTTCAGCGGCAGGACTTCTTTCATATCGTCCCAGGAGTCAGGGTTTTTGCCCAGCTCGCGCGCAAGCTGGCGGGCATCCAACAGGTGACCACGGCCAATGTTGTAACTGGCCAGGGCAAGGAAGGTGCGGTCTGGCTCGGGAATGGTTTCGGGTAACCGGCGATGGCGATCCGCCAGGTAGCGGGCACCGCCATCAATGGCCGCCACGGGGTCCAGACGGTCCATTACGCCAAGGGATTCGGCGGTGTTCCGGGTCAGCATCATAATGCCGCGAACGCCGGTGGGTGATACGGCAGCCGGGTCCCAGTGGGACTCCTGATAGGACAGCGCCGCCAGCAAGTCAGCCGGCATGCCGGTTGTGGTTTCTGCTTCGGCGAAGCGATCAATAAAGTCGGGAAGCCGCTCATCTATCCGGCGGTTGAGGGCGCGCAGGTCGACGAAATCGAATTCGCCGATGTACGCGTAATAGCGGCTCTCGATATAGCCGATGGCTTCGTCACCGTCGGTGCTGTTCATCCATTCCCGGGTGGTTCCCGCCAGATCGTCGGAACCGGCTGGCAGGTACCAGCCCAGGTTATTGCCCTGGGTGAGGTTCATGGCCACTTCCAGGTGGGGGAAGTGGCGGCGCATGACCTGAACGATGTTGGAGTCAGCGACGGTGCAGTCGATGTCCTGCTCAGCGACTTCAGAAAGCAGAACTTCGGTCGTTCTGCTGTCATCTTCGGTGAACGTGATACCTTCGTGTTCGCTGGCGAGCTTGTTCAGAGTTTCTACGTAGCTGGAATCGGCGGTGACCGCAATGCTGACCTCAGGCATGCTTTCCGGTTTTCTGGGCATGGGTCGCATGTCGCGATGACACACCAGTTGCTCGGTGATTTCGGTGTGCGCGGGCCCGCGTGTGAACCGTTCTGTCCGTGATGGCAGGTGGGTCAGCCCGGCGGCCGCCAGATGCGTGTTGCCAGCCTCCAGCGCCTGCAAGACCTCGGCGGTTGAATCGTGCATGGTCCAGTTGACGGTCCAGCCTTTGCTTTCGGCGAAGCGTGACACCAGGCTGAACTCTGGGCCAATGGGGTTCTGGTGGCGGTCGAGATAGTAGGTGGTGGCGCCGTTGCGAGTTGCCACCTCCAGTACGCCGGTCTCTTGCGGCGGCGCGAGTTGTTCGGCCGGTTTATGGGTGGATGCGGTTTCAGATTCGCCCTGGCTACAACCAGCCATGATGGCAATGAGCGGAAGCAGGGCTCCCTTCAGCGCATGAGTCATAAAGACCTCGGTTTTTGGATTTATAAAATTATAAGGGTTTCTACGTACTTTGTGTGGAAACGTATCACTTTGATTTTGAGCGGCCTGTGCAGGCCGGAGTTAACTGGCCTATGCTGGAGTGGTTCGATATTCCAAGGAGATGCGTAATGAAAGTCTGGACCAGAATCCCGATTCTTGCAGCTTTGCTGATTCTGCCACTGGCCGCGATCGGTGCCGATGGGGCTGATGGAATGGTAACGACGCAAAGTAATTACAGCGTTGCGATGACGGCGGACAAGCTGGTCTCGACCCTTAGAAGCAAGGGTATGACGGTGATGAACCGCATTAACCACACTGAGGGTGCCAACAAGGTGGGGCTGGAATTGCGCCCAACCGAGGTGGTGATTTTTGGCAACCCGAAGGTGGGGACACCCCTGATGCAATGCGCCCAGAGTGTGGCGATTGATTTGCCGCAGAAAGCGCTGATCTGGGAAGACAGTGAGGGAACGGTCTGGTTAGGCTATAACGACCCGGAGTATCTGAAACAGCGTCACGATATTGAAGGCTGTGATCAGGTCATCAAAAAGATAGAGGGAGCACTGGCCGGTTTCGCAAAAGCGGCAACGGAATAACGTTTACTGATGCCCGGCAGTCACGTGTGGACGTGGGTTGGTATCAGAATCCGACGGCCAGGCTGGCGGTGACGGTGTGGCGATCGTAGCTGTAGCGATCGATGTTGCTGTTGTTGTCGATACGGTCCAGATCCAGACTGAGAGATGTTCGACGAGAGAAACGATACGTGGTGCCAACGGACAGTGTATGACGCTTGTCTTCACGACGTATCGTTTGTCGGCCCTCGGGAACAATCATTTGGTGTGGCGTACGATAGTAACTGAAGCGAAAGCCCGCCCCTGCTTCAACACTCAGTTGGTCAGTCAGGTCGTACTCAATGCCTGCATCAAGGCCATGTCGCTCGGGCGACACACTGAAGAACTCCTCTCCGGTATCCAGATTGTCCCGGTCATTGTAGTCAGCCCGGTATTTGAGTTCCGCTGTCCAGTTCCCGGGCCGGAGACGGTAATGGGCATCAAGCCGGTACATCTGGCCCCGATAGGCATCGAATCCAGGTAACGGAAAAATCTGGGTGGCCTCTGCTCTAACCAGGCATCGCGCGCCGGGGCCTGGGCAGTCGAGGGTGGTTATGCCGGCCATCAGGCGAGCGCGACGTTCCCTTGATCGCCGATCCCGCCATATATAGTCGCCGCCAAGGCCTACGCTGATCACTCCCGGTGCGGTTTTCTGAACCCATTTTGCACCCGCCTGAATCACCTGCAGGTCAAACGTGTGCTCGGAAGGGTACTGACGCGAATAGAACTTGATGTCCGAACGCAGTCCCGCCGAAGAGTCGCCATAGAGGTAATAGGAGGCAGCCGCCAGAGTTTCCACAAAGCCGCTGTCGAGCTTTCGGGGGGCGGTATCCGGGAACAGCGCAACGTTGTCTTCATAGCCACCCCCGATGGAAACCAGGCCAGCCCAACGTTTTCTGGGTGAGACAGCATGCATCGTTGGATCGAGGCGTTCAAGTTGACGGGTGGCGAGCGATATCAGGTTGTCGTCAGGATCGGACGCAAGCACGTTCTGGAACGCTTTTGTTGCGGCGTTCTGATTTTCACGGGCCAGGGCGGTCAACCCGATGTTGTAGTAGGCAAGCGCTTTCTGACGGGTGGGGATAAGGGTCCGGAAGGTTTGCTCCGCCTCCTCGTAAAGCCCGAGTTTGTAATAGACAACGCCCAGGTTGTAATTGAGTGAGCGGGAGCTCAACCCCTTCGAGACGGCGGACTCAAGTAAGCGGCGAGCTTCATCCAGGTCACCGGCGTTAAACGCCTGGATACCCGCACGGAAGAGCGTCTTAGCCTCGGTCGTATGCTCCTGAGCATGGGCGGTTGACAGCGCGAGACACAACACCAGTGCGATGGTCAGAAGACGGCGCAAATACTCTCTCCGGAATAGTCTGAACTCGGACTCAGAGTATAACAGCCATTGGACGGGCGAGCGCCAGTCCTGAAGGGATCAGGTGTGACGTCTGTATCTAATCTACTGCTGTCCGGTTTCCTCCAGATTCAGGCCGTTGTCGTTTAACAGGTCCAGATCGGTATCGCCGGTGCCAGGCAGGTCCAGTCCAGGGTCCTCGATGCCTGGCAGATCCAGTTCTGGTTCGTCTTGGATGATCTCGCCAGGCAGTTCGATGCCGAGCGCGTCACGAGACTCCCGTGACTGTTCGGAGAGAGTGCTCTCGATATCCAGCATGTCTTCCCGGGTATCGGAAGCGAAGTCGCCGGAATCCGTCTGCATATCACCGAACCCGTTTGCGCCGGCGGGCGCGTCCACGGACTCCGGAAGCTCAAGTTGTTGCACAAAGGAATCGTCCAGCTCCTGATCGTCCGCGACCATTCTCATGGTCACATCAAGATCGTCCTGAGCCCAGGACAGAGCCGGTGTAGCAAGCAGAAGGCCGAGCATGGCCGGAGCAAGCCAGCGTATATGGATATGTCTTTTCATGATGAAGGCTCCGTGTTTCCTGGAATGGCGGTGCTGAACGTTTTGCGCCGGGTTCCATCGTCCAGGTGCGCAACCAGTTTGCCGGAACCAGGGAACAGTACGTTGATGGGCAACGCCAATACGTTATCGCCTTGCTTGAGATCCACCGTCCAGCTGATGGTCTGGCGCCCCGGGAAGGGTGCCAGTTCTGCATTGGGCGGCAGTTCCAGGGTCAGGGTGACGTTGTCCATCGCCTTGCGGGAATTGAACGCCAGCCTGACGGTTTTCAGTTCCGCTCCACTTTCGGGTTCAGCAACGGTTTCTGTTGCTGTCTGCCCGGGAGCATCTGCGATGTCTTCGGGCAATCCCGTATCTGCCGGGCCGACCTGCATACCGATGAAGATACCGAGTGCCAGCACGGCGGCAATTGATGAAGCCCAGAGTGACGTTTTGCGTAACGTGGAATTCCGAGGTGTCTCGCCAGCGAGTGCCATTGCACGAACGCGGGATTCGAAATCGTCGTTGGGCTCTGGAACGGTCTGGGCCATGATGCCTTTTTGCAGGCGTTGTTCATCCTCCCAAAGTTCTGAGCAACTGGCACACGTCGATGCGTGAGCTTGGAGGGCTTCCTGTTCATGCAGCGGAAGATCGCCGCGAACCAGGCTGTCGACCTCCTGATGGAACTGACGACACGTCATGGCATTCACCTCTTCACCCTTCACGTTGTTGCTTTTCGAAAGGTTCCATTTGTTTTTTCAACCGTTCCCGCATAAACGCTCTGCTGCGATGCAGGCGTGATTTTATCGTACCGACAGGCACATCCAGAACCGTTGCAATGTCCTCCTGGCGCCAGCCATCCGCGTCGTGAAGCAATAACAGGGTTCGTTGGTCTGGTGGCAGGGTATTCAGTAACCGCTTGACGGTTTCGCCAATGCGCGTTTGGTCGATACCGGCGGACGCATCCGGGCTTGCCTCGCCGAGGGATTCTATGAAGGCGGTCTGGCTCTCCGCAGCGACCAGTGTACTGACGCTGATTTCTCTTTGGCTGGATTGTTTTCGGGTGAGGTCAACAAAGTGCCGGTACAACACACGGTTGAGCCATGGCTGGGGTTGCTGCACGTTTTCCAGTTCGTCCAGCCGGGGGTACATCTTGACCACGACATCCTGCACCAGATCCTCTGCGTCCTGTTTCTGGCCAGTCAGGCGGTAGGCGAAAATATACATGCCTTTCATGTAAGGCAGAATCAGCCGGTCAAATCGCTTTGACGACGACGAACGAAATGGGAGCAAAGCCAATCTGATTCCCTCGGTCTGTGGTTGGCACGGTTTGGCGGGTGCCCCGTCCTCAGGCCATTCTTGTAGGTGTTCGGATGTCAGATTCTGAACATACCATCATTATTGCCTTTTGTTCGAGACAAATTTCTCGCTACAAGAACCAGTTAGCCCTTCCTTTTGCGATTTCTCGTCTATTCGGGAAAATTTTTTTGGAACCACCGCAATTAGACTTCCGTGTTAGGCCGAAAGACACAGGACGAGTCTCGAACTACAAAAAAACGTACAGAGGTAAACAAGTATGTTCATGCGCCAAACGCGACTGATGTCGATGGTCATTTTGTCGGTCAGCCTGACGGGTTGTTTTGAAAGCAGCAGCCAGACTACAAAGAATGCGGACCCAGACTACGACATTACCAATCCGGCCGTGGAGCGGGGAACTCACCCATTATTTGACCCGTTGACCACCCAATTCCCGATTCCAAGCGATTCCCTTTTCTATCTCAGTGAGGTTGACGACGGCACCATGCTGAACGGCAGCGCTCCTGCCAACCCAGTGACCACGGGCATTGGATTTCTCGATGGAAATTCAGTACTGGCACCCATTGATATCAAGATCAGTGGCAGCCTGGACAGCCAGCAGACCCTTGATGCGCGTGACTTTATCTCCGTGGAGGGCGAAGTTGTCCCCAACCCGGATCAGAATGTGTTCCTGATTCCCCTGGAATATGCCGGTGGCGATAGCCTCCGTCAAACCTCCGGAGAGGTCGCCGGAATTTCATCGGCGATTCAGTACCGGCGGGCACTGGCGCTTGAGGAAAGCGGTAATACCGCCGAAGCCGATGCGATTTTCGATGCCCTGGTTGAGGACAGACTTCGGGTTGAGCTGCTGGATATCGATGGTGGCCAGAACAATATGATCCGGATTCTGCCGGTCAAGCCACTGGCTGAGAAAACCCGGTACGCCCTGGCCATCACCGACGACATTGTAGACACCAACGGCGACCCGCTCGTTGGCGCTCCGACCTACCAGTCGGTGGCGGACCCGGAAGCGGTACTTTCCAATGTTGCGTTCGAGCCATTCCGCGAGGCGTTGTTACCTGCCCGCCGACTCGCTTCCGACTATTTTGAGTTCAAGCAGGCGTTTTCCATCGCTGGATTCTCAAAGACGTTCGATGACGTTGTGTTTTCCACAACGATCACCACAACGGCGGTAGACGACGTGCTGCTGGCAAATACAGCCCCGGTGACGTTCTTCCGCAACAGCCTGGGTATAGCTGCCCGACAGGAAGGGCTCCAGCAGTTGATCTCCGGATTCTACAACCTGACTCAACAGCCGCTGGAGGGGGCCGCGACGGCGGAACAGCAGAACATCAACGATGAAATCCATGCAACGCTGACGGACACAGATTTCCGCCTCTACGACGCCGAGCTCGCCGGCCTGCTCAGTGATGCCCGGGACGCTGGCATGGTCGTTCAATATCAGGACCTTGTCAGCAATGATCAGGCGGACCGCAGGGTCGCCTATGCTTTGCAGGCCGCAACAGCAATGGCCGTCGATACTGTCGCCGACAACGAGGGTGAAGCGCAGGCGCTTGCAACCGCCGCTGACAACCTTATTGATGCCCCGAAGCCGCGAACAGTAAGAATGTTCAACCAGCGCGACGGTGGTGAGATAAATCCGGCGTTGGCTCAGGAAGTTCAGGGCACCCCTCTTAATATCCATGTCTATGAGGGCGAGATTACCCTGCCGTATTTTCAGGGCGTGCCGGAGGCGACGGATGGGTCAGCCCTGCGCTCGGCCAGTTGGCTCCCGGCGGACTTCAGTGCCGAGGAGTCACTCGATCAGGCGCCCTCGGATCGCGTGACCTACCGCTTCCCGTTTGCTGAAAAGTCCAGTGAAACAACGGTTCCCATTGTGGTTGCCGCGCCCGACACCAACCAGGCCTTGATTGCCCCGCAGACCCCGGCAAATGGTTTTCCGGTGATCATCTATCAGCATGCCGTGACCACCGACCGTTCGGCGATCCTCCCTCTGGCGACAGCCGCTGGGTTGTCCTGCGCAGACCCTGGCAATACCTTTGACTGCTTCGTCACCATCGGTATCGATCAGCCGCTGCACGGTATTTTCGGAGAGGGCGTGGTTGGTCTTAATCCCATCACCACTCAGGATGGTGCTTCGGCGGACGCCGTCGAGCGTCACTTTGGCTTCGCCGCTGACGCGGATCTTAATCCGGTACCGGCGGGTGAACTGCAGGAGCCCGAATCGGGAAGTCTGTACCTGAATTTCACTAACTACGCCAACACCCGTGACAACATGCGCCAGGGAACCCTCGACCTGCTTAACGTGAACGCCTCGTTGCAGGCGATCGAGGACGCCATCAACGCGTGTCAGGCCGCCGGCGATTGTGCCCAGGGCCTGAGCATTGATCCGAGCCGGGTCTATTTCATGAGCCATTCGCTCAGTGGTATGGGTGGCGCGGCCTTCCCACCAGTTAACAATGCAGCGAGTGCTGCGGGCAACTCCAATCTCAGCCCGGTTCTGGCCTCTAATCTGCTGAACACCGGCGGTCAGTTCACACGTCTGTTCGAAAACTCGCAGTCACTGGCACCACAGCTTCTTCCCGTGCTGGACGCCGCCTCTGATGGCGTGCTGGCGCAGGGACGTACGGAGCTCAACATCTACTTCAATGTGTTCCAGTCGCAGCTGGATTCGGCAGACCCTGTCGCCTATGCCGGCTTTTATCAGAACACCAACACGTTGCTGACTGAAATCGTTGGTGTTGATGATGACCCTGAGCGCCCAACTGACGACACGATTCCCAATGCCGCGGATGATCAGCTTTACGCCATGGGGCCCCTTGAAACCACGGTTCCGGAAACCGGATTTGTGATCAGTAGTGAGCGCGCACCTCTGGCGGGTACGGATCCCCTGGCTGCGGGTATGGGCGCTGAGTCAACGCCGCTGGCAAGTGGCCTCCCAGCCATAACCCGCTATCTGGAAGGGTCGCATGGCAACCCCGTGTCTGCCGGTCAGAAAGCGGCGGATGCCTTTTCTTCACGTGCGGTCTTCGACGAGATGATCGCGCAGATGCTGGAGCTGTTCAGTGATGGCACCGTTTCTGTCAGCAACCCCTGTGTCGTAGAGGATGCCGATACCTCAGGTACGGACTGCTCCGCCGAGGGCAACACCGATCCAGGCAGTGAGCCGGACGGCGGCGGAGATGGTGGGGGTGATGGAGGTGATGGTGGCCTGATTGGTGGCGGCCTGATCTAGAAACCCAACGGCCAGACAACCAGCGCTTCGGAGATCCCGGAGCGCCCGTTCCCGATAAACACGTGTATGTCGATGGCGATTCTCTCCATCAATGGGGAAGCTTTGCCTGAAAAACTGGAGCTACAGACCAATGACAACAAAAAACCGAGACCATAAACGCCTGGCGCTGGCTATCGGCGCAATCGTATCCACAGCCCCGGCGATGGCATTCGATTTTGACATCTACGAGATCGACGCCTCGCTCTCAACGACCGTGACGGCGGGGATTGCCTATCGGTTGGAAGATCAGGACAAAGATCTGATCTCCCAGGGCAACCTGGGCCCGGAATTCGCATTCAGTAACACGGGCGCCTCGTCCAACAACTTCGACGACGGCAACCTGAACTTTGAAAAGAACGAGCCGTATTCCCAGATCCTGCGTGGCCGTAGTGAACTGTTCCTGGACTACACCCCCGACAGTGACACGCTGACACGGGTCGGGGCGCTGGTGCGAGGCACCTATTATTACGACCATGAACTGAAGGATAACCGTCGCGCCAAGGACCCGGTCGGCCAGCGACGTGAACTGAACGATGAGGCCAAAGATAACGCCTCCGGTGTGGATCTTCTCGACGCCTACGTGTTTACGGACTGGTACTTCGGCGATACGCCGGTGTCGATCCGTTACGGCCGTCAGGTGGTGAACTGGGGCGAAAGCACGTTCATCCTGGGCGGTATCAACGCGGTCAATCCGATCGACGTTCCCGCGTTTCGTGCTCCCGGCGCGGAGCTCAAAGACGTATTGTTACCGGTGGAGATGTTGTATACGTCGGTTGGCCTGACGCCTGAAATCACCATGGAGGCGTTTGTTCAGACCGACTGGGAAAGCTTCAGGATTGACGATTGTGGCACCTATTTTTCCTCCGCCGACGTGGCGGCCGATGGCTGTGGCCCGGTATTACTGGCGGGCCAGGTGCCGGACTCCCAGGCGCTGGAAGAGGGATTCGTGTCTCCGCGCCTGGGCGATCGCGAGCCCGGGGACAAGGATCAGTTCGGTGCCGCGTTGCGTTGGTATCTGACCGACCTGGGGGCCGAGCTGGGGTTCTACTACACCCGTTATCACAGTCGTCTTCCGTACATCAGTGGTGTGGTCAACAACCCCTCGGACCCATCGGCAAACCAGAAAAGCGACCCCAACCTGCCCAACTCCAGGTTTCCCAGCTATTTCATCGAGTATCCGGAAGACATTGATCTCTATGGCATCAGTATCAACACCACCCTGCCAACGGGCACTTCGCTGGGGGCGGAATACAGCTTCCGGCCAAACCTTCCCATCCAGTGGAACACGTTTGAGCTGATCTACGGAGGCTTGCAACAGCGTGGTCCGGATGGACAGGTAGTGAGCAAGCTGGAGCAACGCCAGCGTGAGAAGGATCCCAATTTCAACTATGCCGGTAAGGCTGTTGATGGCTACGACCGTTACAACGTTTCCCAGGCCCAGGCCACATTCATTCACTTCATTGACCGGGTAATGGGCGCCGCCCGTTTCATCATTGTTGGTGAGGTTGGTGCCACCTATATCCACGATCTGCCCAGCACCTCGGAAGCCCGCTACGGGCGATCGGGCATCTACGGTGTGGGGCCGGTGCCGCTGGAGGGTGACAACTTTACCGGTGACTACTGCAGCCAGGGCACAGACAGTGACCCGCGTTTGAACATCAACCCCAGCAACTGTGGAGGTGGTGGGTTTACCACGTCCTTCTCCTGGGGCTATCGCACGCTGTTTGTCTGGGACTATCCGGATGCCGTCGCTGGCGTCAACTTGCGCCCCCGGCTCTTTTTCTCTCACGACGTGAAGGGCTACGCACCAGATCCTGGTGGCAACTTCCAGGAAGGCAACAAGTCACTGGGCCTGGCCGTCGAAGCCACCTATCAAAACGCCTACAAAGCCAATCTGAGCTACACCAACTATTTCGGGGGTGATTACAACGTCATCAATGACCGGGATTTCGTGTCGGCCTCAGTGTCCTATTCATTTTGAACCATTGTCTGAAAACCGAGGAGTAATCCATGATTAACCGAAAAAACCTGCTTTACAGTGCATTAGCGTGCTCGATGCTGTATTCCGCATCAGCCGGCGCAGCAGTGTCGGCCCAGGAGGCCGCCAAACTGGGAGATACGCTCACGCCGATGGGCGCCGAGAAGTCCGGTAATGGCGATGAAATTCCTGCCTGGGACGGGGGGCTGCTTCAGGCACCGGGTGCCTACCAGGGCGACGGCCGATACGTGGATCCGTTTCCCAATGACAAAGAGCTGTTTCGTATTGACCAGAGCAACGTTGACCAGTACGCGGACAACCTGACGCCCGGCCAGATTGCGATGATCAAGACGTACGACAATTATTTTATGCCGGTCTACCAGACCCGGAGAACGGCGACCTATCCTGCCGACGTGCTGGAGAAAACCAAGGCCAATGCCACCGAAGTGGAGTTGGTGGAAAGCGGGAACGGTCTCAAGAACTACAAAACAGCGACCCCGTTTCCGATCCCCCAAAATGGCCTTGAGGTGATTTTCAACCATATCACCCGCTACCGCGGCGGTTCCTTTACCCGCAATGTGGCACAGGTAACACCGCAGCCAAATGGCGATTTCAGCCCGGTCAGGTTCACCGAATCGTTTACCGAGCGGGTGGTGCTGGAGGATTTCGATCCAAGCGAAGATCCCAATGTGATGTTTTATTTCAAGCAGGCCATCACCGCTCCGTCTCGCCTCGCCGGCAACGTACTGCTGGTGCACGAGACCATTAACCAGGTTAAGGAGCCCCGCCGCGCATGGTTGTACAACTCCGGGCAGCGTCGTGTTCGCCGTGCTCCCAATGTGGCCTACGATGGGCCGGGTACCGCCGCAGATGGCCAGCGCACGTCTGACAACCTGGACCTCTACAATGGCGCGCCAGACCGTTACAACTGGGAACTCAAGGGCAAGAAAGAGCTGTACATTCCGTACAATTCCTATCGCCTGACCGACGAGAGCCTGAGCTATGACGACATCATAAAGCCCGGCCATGTCGACCAGGGCCTCACGCGTTATGAGCTGCACCGGGTATGGCATGTAACAGCGACACTCAAGGATGGTGAGCGGCATGTCTACGGCAAACGGGACTTCTACATTGATGAGGATACCTGGCAGATTGCAGCGGTGGATCACTACGATGGTCGTGGCAACCTGTGGCGTGTTGCCGAAGCGCACGCGATGCAGATATACGATGCCAACATTCCGGCCTATGCCTTTGAAACCCTGTATGACCTGTTGTCAGGGCGCTATCTGGTGATGGGGCTGACCAACGAGGAAGACGAGCCTTACCAGTATGGTACCGAGCGTCGCTCCCGTGAATACACGCCGGCTGCGTTACGCCGGGACGGCGTGCGTTAATCGTTAATGGCGGACCGATAACCCTGCCTGGCCTGGCAGGGTTATCCCCGACGGGGGACCACATCAAAGATCCCTGCCCGGTAAAGTTCCTTATAGCTATTCCCGAACCACTCTGTTAGTGTGCCCAGCATCCTGCCTCTAGGGATTTCCGCAATTCAAGGCTTCAAGCCCGTGCGAACCATCCATACGACCTGTCAGAGGACGTCACCCCGTTAACGGTGTGTGGCCGTAGTCGTCTTTTATTCCATGAATCTTCATGGCATCTGCCCGCATTCGCCGAGATCGGTGTTCGTGGAGGCAGACTAATCAAGAGTTGATCCACTATGAGTTTTTCTTCACTCGGTTTGTCCGAGCAACTGGTCCGTGCCACTGCCGACCAGGGTTACGAAACCCCATCACCCATCCAGGCCAAGGCCATTCCCGCCGTTTTATCCGGCAGGGACGTGATGGCGGCTGCCCAGACGGGTACCGGTAAAACCGCAGGGTTCACCCTGCCATTGCTGCAGCGCCTGGCGGAAAACCCCCGCACTGGCAAAGGCCCGCGTGTACTGATCCTGGCTCCTACCCGCGAGCTGGCGGCCCAGGTACACGACAGTGTGGCCCTTTACAGCCGATACATGCCGACCAAGTCCGCCGTGGTGTTTGGTGGCGTAAAAATCAATCCGCAGATGATGAAGCTGCGTAAGGGCCTGGACGTGCTGGTGGCCACACCCGGCCGTCTGATGGACCTGTATCAGCAGAATGCAGTTCGCTTCAACGAAGTGGAAATCCTGGTGCTGGACGAAGCCGACCGCATGCTGGACATGGGCTTTATCCGTGACATCCGCAAGATTCTTGCGCTGTTGCCCGCCAAGCGCCAGAACCTGTTGTTCTCCGCCACCTTCTCCAATGAAATCCGCACCCTGGCCGAAGGCCTTCTGGATAACCCGGTGCAGGTGGAAGTGGCAGCCCGAAACACTGCTGCGGAAAGCATCAAGCAGTCGGTCTATCCGGTTGATCAGAGCCAGAAAACCGCCTTGCTGAGCAAGCTCGTGCGAGACAATGGCTGGGAGCAGGTGCTGGTGTTCACCCGTACCAAACACGGTGCCAACCGCCTGACCCAGAAGCTGGAGCGTGACGGTATTACCGCTGCTGCGATCCATGGCAACAAGTCACAGGGGGCTCGTACCCGCGCCCTGGCTGATTTCAAACAGGGTGAAGTGCGTGTACTGGTCGCAACCGACATCGCAGCCCGTGGCCTGGATATCAAACAGCTGCCCCAGGTGGTGAACTTCGAATTGCCGAACGTGCCGGAAGACTACGTTCACCGAATTGGCCGTACTGGTCGTGCCGGTGAAAGCGGCCATGCACTGTCGCTGGTCAGCGCCGATGAGGGCAAGATGCTTGCCGGCATTGAGAGGCTGATCAAGAAGCAGTTGCCGCGCAAGTCTGTTGAAGGCTTCGAGCCCCAGAACAACCTGCCATTGAAGCCAAAAGCCAAGGCAGACCCCAGCCGGGCCCGTGGTCGCGGCGGTAACGGTGGTGGCAATGGTAAGCCCGGCGGAAATGGCCGTAGTTTTGGCGGCAAGCCGGGTGGTCGCAGTGGCGGCCGTAGCCAGAATGGCAACGGTGGTCAGGCAAGGCGCTCACCCCAGCGCGAAAACGCGTAGTCCTGCCTACTCCACTGAAAACGGGGCCCCAGGGCCCCGTTTTGGGTATTGGATCAGGCTGACTTTTTGCCGTCCGGTGTCTTTTCCTCGAGGCCGGTGTCGGCGCCTTCCGGCACAAACACATCACGTACGGTCAGCGGCTTGCCGTCGGCATCCTGAACTTCAACCGGTAAAATGGCACGCCCGGTTTCGCGGTCCCTCAGGTCCAGCGGTGTTTGATCTGGCGCCGGATTCCATTTGTCACCCCACTGGCGAAGGGCGATCACAATCGGAAACAGGTCCCGGCCTTTTTCGGTCAGTCGGTACTCGAATCGTGAGCCGTGTTCGCCCACATCCACCTTCTTCAATACCTCGTTGTCCACCAGCCTCGCTAACCGGTCGCAGAGAATGTTGCGGGCAATACCCAGCTCTTGCTGGAAGTCCACAAAGCGGCGGGTGCCATACATCGCGTGCAGCACTACAAGCAGAGACCACCAGTCACCCACCTCGTTAAGGGCGCGGGCGACGGAGCAATTGGAGTCATCAAAACGTTTTCTGGCCATGTTTCGGAGTGTACCTAATAGGGTTGCATTTTAAAACCAGATTCAATATGGTTGCTTAAAGAAACCAGATTAGTAAGGTTGCGATCTACCATGAGCATGAATCTTGGCCCTTTGTTTGAACCCTTTGAACTCCACAACCTGACCCTGCGCAATCGCGTGGCGATGGCTCCGATGACCCGCAATTTCTCGCCGGGCAACGCCCCGAGCCAGGATGTGGTGGACTATTATCGCCGCCGCGCTGAAGGCGGTGTTGGTTTGCTGATTACCGAAGGCACTACAGTGAATCATCCTGGCGCCAACGGTTATCCGAATGTGCCGTTCTTTCATGGCGACACAGCTCTCGCCGGCTGGAAGGATGTGGTTGATGCGGTCCACGAGGCTGGCGGGGCCATTTTCCCGCAGTTGTGGCACGTGGGTGCCGTACGCAAGGAAGGCACCGAGCCGGACCCATCCGTACCCGGTTACAGCCCGTCCGGTCTGTTTTCACCGGGCAAACCCAACGGCAAGGCGATGAGCAAGGACGACATTGACGACGTCATCACGGCGTTTGCCGACGGTGCTCAGGATGCCAAAGCGTTGGGCTTTGACGGTGTGGAGATTCACGGCGCCCACGGTTATTTGCTGGATCAGTTCCTGTGGGAAGGCACCAACCAGCGTGATGACGAATACGGCGGCAGTATGGAGAACCGTCTGCGCTTCGTGGTTGAGATCGTTGAAGCTGTCCGCCATCGGGTAGGCCCGGACTTCCCCATCATGCTGCGTTTTTCCCAGTGGAAACAGCAGGATTATGAGGCGAAGCTGGTGAACACACCCGAGGAACTGGAGCAGTTTCTGAAACCGTTGGTGGATGCCGGTGTGGATATCTTTCACGCCTCCACGCGCCGCTTCTGGGAGCCCGAATTCGAAGGCTCTGACCTGAACCTGGCAGGGTGGACTCAGAAACTGTCTGGCAAGCCGACCATGTCCGTTGGCAGTGTGGGCCTGACGGAGGACTTCATCAGCGGTACTTTCGCCAGTAAGAAGGAAGCGGTGGAGCAATCTGGTATCGACGAGCTGGTTGAGCGCATGAACAACAGCGAGTTCGAATTGATCGCCGTTGGCCGTGCATTGCTGCAGGACCCGGAGTGGCTGGTGAAAGTGAAAGATGGCCGCATTGGCGAGGTGGAGCCCTTCGCGAAGAAGTCGCTGGCAAAGCTCTACTGATCAGACAAGGCGTTGACGATAGGCCCCGGCGAGACACCGGGGCTTTTTTGTGTCTGTCCGGGCTGTAATTTAACCTGTTGCCGAAACCCGTATGATTAATGCTCTTGTTATCAACTAAAGGGATACACCATGAAGTCTGTAACTTCTCTTTCAGCCATTGTCCTGCTTGCGTTGACGCTGGTTATGGCCGGCTGCGCCACGGTCGGCCAGGACTTTGCCACCCATAACGTTGACCAGATCGAGATCGGCGATACCACCCGCGCCGATATCCAGGAGATGTTTGGTGAGCCCTGGCGCACCGGTATCGAGGATGGCAAGCGCACCTGGACCTACGGCAAGTATCGCTGGTCTGCTTTCGGTGACGCCGAGACAACGGACCTGGTGGTGCGATTCAACGAAGATGGCACAGTGTCTTCCTACGTCTACAACACCACCAAGTAACGATCAGATTTCCGGAGGCTGGTGAATGGATGACCAGGGTGATCCGGCGGATATCGAACAGTTACTGGACCGCATAGAAGCAGGGGCCGCTGGTCGTTCTCACGTTTCCATCGGTGAAATGATGGATGCAGTCGGGCGCCGGACCTTTGGGCCGCTGGTGCTTCTGGTTGGCCTTATTCTGGTGACGCCCCTCAGTGGCGTGCCGGGAATGCCGACCCTGTTGGGCCTGCTCACACTGCTGACGTTGGGGCAGGTTCTGTTGGGTCGGACCCAGTTCTGGCTGCCCAGCTTGTTGCTCCGGCGTCAGGTTCCCCGCCAGAAGCTTGTACAGGGGCTCCATTTACTGCGCCCGGCCGCACGGCGGATCGACCGCCTGATACGCCCAAGATTCACTTTCCTCGTCAAGGGTCCTGGCCTCTACGCCATGGCGCTTGCGTGCATGGTGATTGCGATCGTGATGCCGGCGACGGAGCTCGTGCCATTCAGTGCCAGTATTGCTGGCGTGGCGCTGATGACATTCGGCCTTGCGATGATTTCGAAAGATGGTCTCCTTGCCGTGCTTGCCTGGGGTGTTTCGCTGGCGGGGCCGGTGATGTTGGTGCGAACCATCGGCAGCTGAATAAGGCCAGATTACGTAAAGTCGGGGGTTATGAACTAAATTGTCAGTAGAAGAACGCCTCATTCACAGGCGAAAGAGGAGAAACACCATGATACGTTTATTCTATCTGGTATCTTCGATTGACAGTGCAAAAGAAATCTCCGACGACCTTCACGAGCATGACGTCACTGACTGGCGCTTCCACATTGTCAGCAAGGACGAAGCCGGCCTGTACACTCACCAGTTACACACCGCGTCCATCCTGGACCGAACGGATCTGCCCAGGTATGTGGAGCGCGGCGCCATAGCCGGCTTTGTGCTGGCGCTGGCCTTCATTGTTCCGTTGGCCTTGCTGGAGGTTCTGAACATGCCGGCGGCCGCCTGGATCGCCCTGTTTATCTTTGTGGTGGTAGCGGGCGCCTGGGTTGGTGGCTTTGGTGGTATCCAGAGTGAAAACTACCGTATCGAGCCGTTCCACCATGATATTGAGGCAGGGAAGTACCTGATCATGGTGGATGCCCCGAAGGACCACATTCCCAAGGTCAAGGAATTGATGGCGAAGAACCACCCCGAGGCCAAGTTGCAGGGCAAGGATTCCAGCATTAACAATCCGTTTGCCGGCCGGCGTCGGCATAAGATCAAACAGGCCTGATGCGAGGCACTGTTCAAAACGGAATGGCTTCATGACAAAGAACGGTGTCATTCTCACCGGCGGTGGCGCGCGGGCGGCGTATCAGGTCGGCGTGCTTCGCGCTATCGCTGACATGTATCCGGACTGGAACCACCCGTTCAATGTCATTATCGGTACCTCGGCCGGGGCGATCAATGCCATGGCCCTTGCCGGTAACCGGGGGCTGTTTCGCCACAGTATTGATCATCTCGATAAAGTCTGGTCGGAACTGACCATGGACCGGGTATTCCGGGCGGATACCTTTAGCCTGATGCGCAGCTTCAGCGCCATCGCCCGCAAGATGATCAGTCGCCCCATTGAGAGCGGGCCGGTTTCCTTTCTGGATAATTCGCCACTGCGGGAATTGCTGGAGCGGGAGATCGACCTGCAGAGCATTCGGCAAACCATTCAGGAGGGCCACATCGACGCTGTGGGCCTGAATGCCTGCGGTTACGCGACTGGCCAGAATGTGTGTTTCTTTGAAGGGGCTGAAGGGCTGCAAGGCTGGTCGATCGGACAGCGTGGCGGCACCCGCACAGAGCTGGCAGTGGACCACATCATGGCGTCTGCGGCTATTCCCACTCTGTTTGCGCCGGTGAAGATCAACCGCGAGTACTTTGGTGATGGCGTGACCCGCCAGATGGCCCACATCAGTCCGGCATTGCGACTGGGTGCACGCAAGGTGCTGGTGATCGGGGTTAGTGCCAACGCGATGTGCCCGTCCAGGCGCCCGGAAAAACCCGGTATGCCAACGCTGACTCAGGTACTGGCCCACGTGTTCAACGGCATGTTCCTGGATACGCTGGACTACGACATCGATCGCTCACGGTTGATCAACCAGTTGCTGGAACTGATCCCCGAGAAGAAACTGAAGGAATCCGGGCTGGACCTGAACCCGGTGGATATTCTGGAAATTTCCCCTTCCGAGCCCATCAACGAAATCGCCATGAAATACATTGACGCCATGCCGCTGGTGTTGCGACGGTTGACCGGTGCTTCGGACAACGCGCCTTTTTCCAGCGCCAATCTCGCCAGCTTCCTGCTGTTCGACAAACGCTTCTGTCGCGATTTGATTGAGCTGGGCTACCGGGACGGCCAGAGCCAGTCCCGGCAGATTGAGCGGTTTTTTGAGAAGGAATCCGGGGCTGAAGAATCAGCCCCTTAACCCACCAACCAGCTTGTCGATGCTTTCCTTGGCATCGCCAAACAGCATGCGGGTGTTGTCTTTGAAGAACAGCGGGTTTTCCACGCCTGAGTAACCCGTGGCCATGCCCCGCTTGAGGACAACCACCTGGCGCGCTTTCCACACCTCAAGCACCGGCATACCGGCGATCGGGCTGCCCGGGTCTTCGGCGGCGGCCGGGTTTACGGTGTCGTTGGCACCGATAACCAGCACCACATCGGTACTTGGGAAATCGTCGTTGATTTCGTCCATTTCCAGCACGATGTCATAGGGCACGTGGGCCTCGGCGAGCAACACGTTCATGTGTCCGGGCAGGCGACCCGCCACAGGGTGAATGCCGAAACGCACGTTGACGCCACGGTCCCTCAGGATTTTCGTCATTTCGCTGACGCCGTTCTGGGCCTGCGCCACAGCCATGCCGTAACCCGGCACGATGATCACTGAATCGGCATTGCGCAGTTCCTCGCACACATCATCCGCGGAGGACTCATAGACAGACTGGTCAGTATCGGCCGCGCTTGAGCTGCTGCTGGTCTGGCCGAAGCCGCCCAGGATGACGCTGATAAACGACCGGTTCATAGCCTTGCACATGATGTAGCTGAGGATGGCACCGCTGCTGCCTACCAGGGCACCCACCACAATCAGCAGGTCATTACCCAGCATGAACCCGATAGAGGCCGCCGCCCAACCGGAGTAGCTGTTGAGCATGGACACCACTACCGGCATGTCGGCGCCGCCGATGGCCATGATCAGGTGAATGCCGAGCACCGAGGCGATGACCGTCATGATGACAAGGGATGTAAGCCCCAGCGCCATGCTGTCGGTACCGAGGAACCAGGCACCCAGCAATACGCAGGCAATGATGGCCACCAGGTTCATCAGGTGTCGGCCCGGCAGGGTCAGGGCCTTGCTGTCGATGCGGCCATCCAGTTTGCCGCAGGCCACCAGCGACCCGGTGAAGGTCACGGCGCCGATAAAGATACCGACAAACACTTCCACCAGCTTGATGGTGTGTTCGGCACCCGTGGTGGCTACCAGGGGCTCAATATAGCCCGAGAAGCCGACCAACACCGCCGCCAGGCCCACGAAACTGTGCAGCAGGGCCACCAGCTGCGGCATCTGGGTCATTTCCACCTTGTTGGCGATGGGGATACCAATACCGGCGCCCAGCAGCACCGCAATCACGATCGCGATAACACCACCGTCCACGCTGGCCAGGGTGGCGCCAACAGCGATGATGATGCCGGCGACACCATAAAGGTTCCCGCGCCGGGCGGATTCCTGATGGCTAAGGCCACCCAGGCTGAGGATAAAACAGATACTTGCGACCACGTAGGCCACGCTCACCAATCCTGTGCTCATATCGGGCGCCTCCTACTTGCGAAACATTTTGAGCATGCGATGGGTGACCCGGAAGCCGCCCCCCACGTTGATGCTGGCAATCAGCACCGCGAAAAAGGCCATGATGCCAACGGCCAGATTCTCCGCCTGGGCCAGGTGGAGAATGGCACCGATCACAATGATGCCGCTGATGGCGTTGGTCACGCTCATCAGAGGCGTATGCAGGGACGGCGTCACGTTCCAGATAACCTGCCAGCCGATAAAGCAGGACAGGACAAACACCGTGAAGTGCTGCAGGAAGCTTTCCGGCGCATGGGCACCAACCCCGTAGAGCGCCAGGGCCGTGACCAGCAGCAGCGCGCCCTTGCCAAACTGGCTGCGGCGTTTGGCGTCTTGCCTCGCGGCCTCCTTGTCGGCAGCCGTGGGTTCTTCAGTGCCGGGCGCCGGCTTGGGGCTGACCGGCGCTTCCGGTTGAGGTGGTGGCCAGGTAACGTCGTTCTCCCGCACCACCGTCAGGCCACGGATCACATCGTCTTCCATGTTGACCTGGGGCTGGCCGTCTTTCTCTGGTGTCAGTTCAGTGATCAGGTGTACCAGGTTAGTGGCATAGAGATCGCTGGCCACCTTGGCCATACGGCTGGGCAGATCGGTGTAGCCAATCAGCGTTACGCCATGATGGTGAGCGACCTTGCCGGGCTCCGTCAGCTCGCAGTTGCCCCCGCGTTCCGACGCCAGATCGACAATCACACTGCCGGGTTTCATGGATTTCACCATATCGGCGGTGATCAGCTTGGGCGCAGGCTTGCCGGGAATCAGGGCAGTGGTGATGATGATATCCACCTCTTCGGCCTGTTCCGCGAACAGCGCCATCTCCGCCTTGATGAACTCGTCGCTCATCTGCTTGGCGTAGCCGCCGCCACCGCTGCCGTCCTCGTCGTCGAAATCCAGCACCAGGAACTCGGCGCCCATGCTTTCAACCTGTTCTTTCACTTCCAGACGGGTATCAAACGCCCGCACAATGGCGCCCATGCTGTTCGCGGCGCCGATCGCGGCAAGGCCTGCGACGCCGGCCCCGATTACCATGATTTTCGCCGGTGGTACCTTGCCAGCCGCCGTCACCTGGCCGGTAAAGAACCGCCCGAAGTTATTGGCCGCCTCAATCACCGCGCGGTAGCCGGCAATATTGGCCATGGCGCTCAAGGCGTCCATCTTCTGGGCACGACTGATGCGGGGCAGGCTATCGATGGCGAAGGAAGTAATCTTTTTGGCCGCCAGTTTCTCCAGCAGCTCGGGATTCTGCGCTGGCCACAGGTAGCTGACCAGGAACGCCCCTTCCTTCATCAGATCCACTTCGTGTTTCTTGAGCGAAGGGTTTTTCATCGGCGCGCGAACCTTGAGGATAAAATCCGCGTCCTGCCAAAGCGATTTGGTGTCCGCCGCAATGGTAGCGCCCACTTTTTCGTAGGCGTCGTCCGTGTAATTCGCGGCCTCACCCGCACCGGCTTCGACCATCACCTCATAGCCAAGGCCTATCAGCTTATGCACCGAGGGCGGCGTTGCCGCTACCCGTCGTTCATCCTCGAAAATCTCCCTGGGGATACCGATCTTCATTGTAAGTACGTCCTCCGGAATGACCGATTCACTGAAAATCTCGGTTTTTACTTATAGGTAGACGCTAACAGATTTACAAAGGTTTTCCTAAAAACGAACAAAGCGAAAAAACGGAAAGGTAAAACGAAAAAAATAATAAGCCCGTTAGAGGTCCTTCTCTAACAGTGCCTGTACCTCACTTTCGGCCAGCCCATCCAGCATTGCCCCCCGAAACTGGCGGTTGATAAACCGCTCGGTTTCATGTTGGATCATTGCCCGCTGCGCCGGTTTCTCGATGTAATCCATTGCCCTGAAAAGGATATAGCGAATGGTCATGCGGGAGATCTCATGAATCGTCTCCGTCGGCACAGCACTGACCAGCCGCCGCTCGATAATATCCTCCGCCATCTCGCGCGCGCTGGCATCCAACTGCGCCTCAAGCGCCCTGCGCAACAAAGCCGACGGCCCGTGAAGCTCCCGCACCGCCACGGTCGTCGCTGCCGGGTTGGCCAGGAAGTAGTGGTAAACAAACGTCACCGTATCGTGGGACGCCTGCTCCGACGACTCCGCCATCCGCCGCAACTCCCGCACGCCGGCTTTCATGTCTTCGGCAATGTACCCAAGTACCTGCAGACCGAACTCGTCCAGATTCTTGAAGTGCCGATAAAAAGTATTGGGATTCAGTCCGGCCTCACGGGCCAGTTCCCGGAGACCGAGAGATGTCAGGCTGCGGCTCTGGGTAATCAACCTGAGCGCCGCCTGAATCAGCTTCAGTTTTCCACCACTTAAAACATTCATGAAGCATCACCAAAGTTCGAAGGGGTAATTGGGAAGGCTTTTCCGAAACTGTGCGGAGCCATGGATGGCGGAGCCCAAGCGCCACATGGATGTGCTCGAGCGTGTTTCGGAAAAGCCTTCCCAATTGCCCCAGCCCCCGAAGTTTGATCTGGGGGACAGTTAGTTATCAAACGAGGCCAAACAGCCAGATCCAGATGTTTGGAAGTATACAACTGTCTACTCTGTTGGGTATACATGTGTCTACCGCCAATCATCATGACGAAACAGACAACAACAGGCAAGGCCAAAAGGCCAGCGAACAACGAGGTGGAAAACATGAGTCAGACAGCAAAAATCGCCATCATCGGCACCGGATTCTCCGGCCTGGGCATGGGGATCAAACTCAAGGAAGCCGGATACGACAACTTCGTCATCCTCGAACAAAGCGACGACGTCGGCGGCACCTGGCACGAAAACCACTACCCCGGCTGTGCCTGCGACGTCCAATCCGCCCTCTACTCCTTCTCGTTCGAACAAAACCCCAATTGGACCCGCATGTTCGCCCAGCAGAAAGAAATCCAGGCCTACCTGCGAAGCTGCGCCGAAAAATACGACCTCATGAAACACGTGCGCTTGAACACCCACGTGGCGGGTGCCCGCTTTGACGAGAAAACCCAAAGCTGGACCGTCGAAACCTGCGACAGCCCCAAACTCTGGGCCTACATGCAGGACAAGGGCCTGAACCCCGGCGACAAACTCAACCGCAAAGACAAGGGCCTGCCCAAATTCAGCACCTTCAAGGCGGATGTTGTGGTTTCCGGCATGGGCGGCCTTAGCACCCCGGCATACCCCAACATCAAAGGCATCGACACCTTCACCGGCAAAAGCTTCCACTCCCAGGACTGGGACCATGACTACGACTTCAAGGGCAAGCGCGTAGCGGTGATTGGCACCGGCGCCTCAGCCATTCAGTTCGTACCGGAAGTGGCCAAAGACGCAGCTCACCTCGACCTCTACCAGCGGACTCCACCATGGATCGTACCCAAGCCTGACCGCGAGATCCGCTCGCTGGAACGGATGATGTTCCGCAAGTTCCCGCAGACCCTGAACGCCTTTCGCCAGAGCATCTACTGGATGTTGGAAGCACGGGTACTGGGCTTTGTAGGCAATCCGCGAATCCTCAAAATCGGCGAATTACAGGCACGCCGCCATATCCGAAACCAGATCAAGGACAAGGAACTGCGCAGGAAAGTTACCCCGGATTTTCACTTCGGCTGCAAGCGGGTGCTGATTTCAAACAACTATTACCCGGCGCTGGCCCAGGATAACGTCGACGTGCTGACCGACGGCATCCGCGAAGTGCGCGGCAATATGATCGTGGATAACAACGGCCATGAGAGGGAAGTGGACTGCATCATTTATGGCACCGGCTTCAAGGCCCAGGACCCGATACCCGCAGGCATGGTACATGGCCGTGGCGGCCAGGACCTGCTGGACGCATGGAAAGGCGGTGCCGAAGCCTACAAGGGTAGCGCCATTGCCGGCTTCCCCAACTTCTTCATGCTCATGGGCCCCAATACCGGCCTCGGCCACAGCTCCATGGTCTATATGATCGAAAGCCAGATCCAGTATGTGCTGGATGCCCTGAAGAAAATGGACAAGCACGGCTGGAAGAGCGTGGAAGTGAAGGAAGACGCCCAAAGCCAATACAACGCCTCTATTCACGCCAAGCTCGGCGACTCCGTGTGGCAGACCGGCTGCAAGAGCTGGTATGTAAACGAGAACGGCAAGAACACCACGCTGTGGCCGGGCTTCACCTGGCAATTCCGCCAGCAGACGAAGCGGTTTGACGCGGGGCAGTATGTGTGTGAGCCAGAGGCTGTTGAAGCGGGCGAGGCTGTTGTGACTTGATCGCTGGCCCCAATGGGGCCATGGTTTGGTAATGGGAGCAAATGGAGCACGCACCATGACCAAACCAACCCTTCCTGACCTATCCCGAATTCAGGCAGCAGAGCAGCGCATTCGACCGAAGCTGGGCGAAACACCGCTCCTGACTGTGCCTGACCTGAACGCCGCAATCGGCCAGCCACTGGGTCTGAAATGCGAGAGTCTTCAGCGCACCGGCAGCTTCAAGGCCCGGGGTGCCCTGAACTGGCTGCTGACCGCCAGTGCTGACGAACTCAAGTCCGGCCTAGTGACGGTTTCCGCCGGGAATCATGCAATCGGCCTGGCCTGGGCGGCGGCCATGCAGGATGTTCCGCTCACGGTGGTGATGCCGGAAGGTTCCAGCCCGTTGAAGATTCACCGCACCCGGGCGCTGGGTGCCGAGGTTATTGTGCACGGTAATATTCAGCAAGCGGTGGCCCGGTGCCACGAATTACGGGACAACAGCGGGTTAACATTGGTCCACCCTTATAACGACGTTCGAATTATGGCCGGGCAAGGCACCGTTGGTCTGGAATTGCTGCGCCAGCAGCCGGATGTGGATCGGATACTGTGCCCCATCGGAGGCGGCGGTTTGATTTCCGGGCTGGGGCTGGCCATTAAGGCACAAAAGCCGGAGGTGGAACTGATCGGCGTGGAGCCGGAAGGCGCGGCCACCATGTTCAACGCCTGGCACAAGCAGGATGCCAGCGCCAGCCTCGACTCGGTGGATACCTGGGCCGCCAGCCTGGCACCGGCAGTGGTCGGTGACTGCACCTATGCCGCGTCCCGTCAGGTGGTGGACCAGATCGTGACGGTTACCGAGTCGGCTATCCGGGAAGCCACACGTCGCCTGCTGACTGAAGCCAGGCTCTATGTAGAGCCTGGTGCCAGTGTCGGGCTGGCGGCGTTATTGGAAAACCAGGTTGCGCCTGATCCGGACAGGGCCACGGTTCTGATTATTACTGGTGGTAACCTGGACCCGGAGCAGGTTAGTCAGTGCCTTTAACAGACGAGAGGGGCATGCTTAACTAACCAGCGTGCCGCCATCCACTGCCAGGCATTGCCCGGTAATGTGTCGTCCGGCTTCAGACGCCAGCAACACCGCTGCACCTTTCAGATCTTCTTCGCCACCAAAGCGCTTGAGCGGAATACGCTCAAGCATTTTGTCGCCTTGTGCATCCAACAGTCCCTGAGACATCTTGGACGGGAAGAAGCCTGGACAAAGCGCGTTCACATTGATGTTGTAATGACCCCATTCGGACGCCAGGGCGCGGGTGAAGTTCACCATGGCGCCCTTGCTGGTGTTGTAGGCGATGGTCTGCATGCCCTCCGGGTTGCCAGATAGCCCGGCAATGGAGGCGATATTGATCACCTTGCCGGTCTTGCGCGGGATCATGCAGCGCTTGCCGACGGTCTGGGTGAGGAAAAAGCTGGCGTTCACATTCAGGTTCATTACCTTCATCCAACCCTCGGGCGGATAGTCCTCCGCTGGGGCTCCCCAGGTGGCGCCGGCGTTGTTCACCAGAATATCGATGTCGCCGAGCTGCTCGACCACCTGATCCACCACCTTGGGAATACCTTCCAGATCGCCCAGATCGGCCGCGATGGTCACCACCGTCACGCCCTGGCTTTCCAGGTGTTCTTTGGCCGCATCCAGCTCGTGCTGTTTGCGGGCGCTGATGGCGATTTTCGCGCCCAGTTCACCAAGCGCCTCGGCCATTTGCAGGCCCAGGCCGCGGGAGCCGCCCGTGATGAAGGCGACTTTGCCGGACAGGTCCAGTAGTTGTTTTACACTCATAGTCGATTCCTTGTTATCAGTCCGTAGGTTCAGGCGCTGGCGGACAGTAGACCGTCGCTGACCTGGGCCAGATGATGATCCGCGTCGCCGAACAGCAGGTTGATGGTGGTCAGCCGCTTGAACAGGTGCGCCGCGAACATCTCGTCCGTCACGCCCATACCACCGTGCAGCTGAACACCTTCCTGGGCCACATAACGGGCACCCTGGCCGACCAGGGTTTTAGCCATGGACAGCGCGTTGCGGCGCTCGTCGGTGTCGTCGGAATCGGCGGTGTTGGCCGCCAGAATTGCCATGGATTTGGACTGCTCTGCCTGGACAAACATATCCGCCATCCGGTGTTGCAGCACCTGGAATTTGCCGATGGGCACGCCGAACTGTTTACGGGTTTTGATGTAGTCCAGCGTGGTTTCGTTCATGGCTTCCATGGCACCTACCGCTTCGGCACAGACCGCTGCAATGCCCAGATCGATGGCTTTCTCAATGTGCGGGAACGCTTGATCCAGCTCACCCAGCAGATTGTCGGCGCTGACGGCGACATTGGAGAAACTGATGCCTGCGATGCGGTAGCCGTCATGGGCGGCGTAGTCGTCAATTTTCACGCCTTTGGCATTGGCATCGATGACGAACAGGGACAGCCCGGCCTCGTCATTGGCGTTGCCGCTGGTGCGAGCGGAAACCACCAATTGGTCTGCCTGACCGCCATGAATGACGGCCGTTTTCTGGCCGCTGACCATAAAGTGGTCGCCGTCCTTGCGGGCAGTGGTCTGTACCTGGCTCAGGTTGTAGCGCGCGCCGGGTTCGTAATGTGCAAAGGCCATCTTGCGCTCGCCGGAAGCGATCGCCGTCAGGTACTCGTCTTTTTGGGAGTCGTTGCCCACATCACGAATCAGCCCGCCGGCCAGAACGACCGTAGCCAGATAGGGCTCAACCACCAGGCCGCGACCGAAGTTTTCCATCACCACCATGGTGTCGACGGCGTTGCCATCCAGACCGCCAAAGGCTTCGGGGAAGGTGAACGCCAGCAGGCCCATATCCGCCAGGGCGGCCCAGGTGTTCGGGTCGGTGCCCTTGCCGGATTCGATGAAGGTGCTGCGCTTTTCAAAGCTGTACTCGTTGGTCACAAAGCGGCGCAACGAGTCGTTCAGCATTTGCTGTTCGTCGGTAAGATCGAAATTCATAAGACCGCCTCCTTTAAAGACCAAGCACGAGCTGGGCAATGATGTTGCGCTGGATCTCGTTGGACCCGCCAAAGATCGACAGCTTGCGCATGTTGAAGTAATCGCCGGCCGCCGGGGTAGCATCGATGGACCCGGCACGGGGGCCGTTGTAGTCCAGTTCCAGGGCGTCCGGAATGTGCGCAATGGCATCCTGTCCGGTGGCTTCCATCAGCAGTTCAAACAGTTTTTGGCCGATCTCTGTGCCACGGATTTTCAAAATCGATGCCTGGGGGCCGGGGCCGCGCTTGTCGGTCAAAACCCGCAGCACGGTCAGCTCCAGCGCGCGCAGCTCAATATCCAGTTGCGCCAGACGATCGCGGAAACGGGTATTTTCGATCAGCGGCCGCTGGCCGTCCTGCTCCTCGTTGGCCACGACTTTCAGGCGCTTCATCAACGCTTTCCACTGCCCGACGTTCGCCAGCCCGGTACGCTCGTGCCCAAGCAGGAACTTGGCGTAGGTCCAGCCCTGGTTCTCTTCGCCGATCAGGTTCTCGGCGGGCACTTTCACGTTATCGAAATAGACTTCGTTAATCTCGTGCTCGCCATCCAGCATGATGATGGGCTTCACATCAATGCCAGGGTCGTTCATGTCGATCAGCAGGAAGGAAATGCCCTGTTGCGGCTTGCCTTCGTTGCTGGTGCGCACCAGACAGAAGATCCAGTCGGCGTGCTGGCCAAGGGTGGTCCAGGTTTTCTGGCCGTTGACGATGTAGTGATCGCCTTCGCGCTTGGCGGAGCAGCGTAGTGACGCGAGGTCGGAGCCGGAGCCCGGCTCGGAATAGCCCTGACACCACCAGTCTTCGCCGCTGAGGATGCCCGGCAGGAAGCGCTTTTTCTGCTCGTCGTTACCAAAGGTCATGATCACCGGGGCAACCATGCGCAGGCCGAAGTCTAGCTGGCGGGGTGCGCCGGCGAGGGCGCATTCTTCTTCAAAGATGATCTGTTCAATCGGGCTCCAGCCCGGGCCGCCGAATTCTTCCGGCCAGGTGGAGGCGCCCCAGCCTTTTTCATACAGAATTTTCTGCCAGCGCTGGGTCATGTCTTTGTCGTGGCGCAGGCGTTTCTGGACGCGTTCGCGGATGTCGTCCGGGAGGTTGTCCTCCAGGAACTGGCGAACGTCGGCGCGGAAGGCCTCTTGTTCCGGGGTGTAATTCAGGTCCATGTTGCACCTCTTGTCTGATGGCTGAGGTTAATGGTTTTAACTTGTGAGTGGCCTTTTGATTTTTGATGCCGGGCCTACGAACTCGGGGGCGGCGCCGAATGGGTATCCCCTTTCAAAACACGCTCCTTCGGCCCATCCATGGGGCGCTTGGACTCCGCCATCCATGGCTCCGTACAGTTTTGAAAGGGGATACCCATCCGACGCTTTGACTCCGCGCTTGCCTGTTATTGAAAAAGCTTTAACGAGCACTCGCACTGCGTTTAATGGTTGCACCTGTTTGCCTTTGCACACAGCTCTGGGTGGCCGTTGGGAGTGGGTGTCCAAAACCGTGCGGAGCCATGGATGGCGGAGCCCGAGCGTCACATGGACGTGCCGTAAGGAGCGTGTTTTGGACACCCACTCCCAACGGGCACTTTCACCCAAGCCAAGGGCAACCGAGGCTTCAGGCAGCAACCAAAGCCTTAGGCAACCTCAAACAATCCAGCAGCACCCATACCGGTGCCGACGCACATGGTGACGACCACATATTTTACGCCCCGGCGTTTGCCTTCGATCAGGGCGTGGCCGACCAGGCGGGAGCCGGTGGTGCCGTAGGGGTGGCCGACGGCGATGGCGCCGCCGTTGACGTTCAGGCGGTCCATGGGGATGCCAAGTTTGCGCTGGCAGTACAGAACCTGCACGGCGAAGGCTTCGTTGAGTTCCCACAGACCGATGTCGTCGACGGACAGGCCGGCGCGTTTGAGCAGTTTGGGAACCGCGAAGACCGGGCCGATGCCCATTTCGTCGGGTTCGCAACCAGCAACCGCGAAACCACGGAAGATGCCCAGCGGAGTGGCGCCGCGCTGTTCGGCCACTTTGCTGTCCATCAGAACGCAGGCAGAGGCGCCGTCGGAGAACTGGCTGGCGTTGCCTGCCGTGACCACGCCGCCTTCCATTGCTGAGCGGATCTTGCTGACGCCTTCCAGGTTGGTTCCCGGACGGATGCCTTCGTCCTGGCTGACGGTCACTTCCTGGCTGCTGAGCTGGCCGGTGGCTTTGTCAGCGACGCCCATGGTGGTGGTGATGGGTACGATTTCGTCGTCGAACTTGCCGTCCTGGCGGGCCTGATCGGCCAGGTTCTGGCTGCGAACACCGTATTCGTCCATGTCTTCTTTCTTGATGTCGTAGCGCTTGGCCACGGTTTCAGCGGTGTCTAGCATGGACCAGTACAGCTCCGGCTTGTGCTTCGCCAGCCAGGGTTCCATGAAGTAGTTCTGGTTCACGTCGGCCTGCACGGTGGAGATGGATTCAACACCGCCGGCAACCATCACGGGTACCTTGTCGACCGCAATGTGCTGTGCGGCCATGGCGATGGCCTGCAAGCCGGACGAGCAGAAGCGGTTAATGGTCGCGCCGCCAACAGTGACGGGCAGACCGGCGCGAATGGCACCCATACGGGCCACGTCGTTGCCGGTGGAGCCTTCCGGCAGGGCGCAGCCCATCAGCACGTCTTCGATCTCGTTGGGGTCGACCTTGGAGCGCTCGACCGCGTGCTGGATGGCGTGACCGGCCAAAGTTGCGCCGTGGGTCATGTTCAGGCCGCCGCGCCAGGATTTGGCCAGGGGCGTGCGGGCGGTGGATACGATGACAACATCATTAGACATAACAATTCTCCTTCGTTCGAAGCGCCTGTTTATCGATAAAGGGCAGGCGCCCCGAGGGTATTTGTGGACCGGTTATTTGGCGTCGAAACCTTTGCCTTCCTCAGCGCGCTTGGCCAGCAGCGCTGCGGGCTCCCAGAAACCAGGCTGGGTGTGGCGGTCTTCGGTGAAGGCCTGCATGGCGCGCACCACGTTTGGCAGCCCGACTTCCTCGGCGTAGTGCATGGGGCCGCCGCGGAACACGGGGAAGCCGTAACCGGTCAGGTACACCATGTCGATGTCGGAGGCCCGCTGGGCAATGCCCTCGTCCAGAATCTGGGCGCCTTCGTTCACCAGTGCATAAACGCAACGTTCAACGATTTCCTGATTGCTGATCTTGCGTGGTTTGATGCCCAGTTCAGCGCGGACTTCGTCCACCACTTTGTCCACTTCCGGGTCGTGCAGGGCGTTGCGGTTGCCCGGCTCGTAGCGGTAGAAACCGGCACCGGTCTTCTGGCCGTAGCGGCCCATTTCGCAGATGCGGTCGGCCAGCACCATCTTCACCATGTCCGGGTTTTCCTCGTACTGGCGTTTGCGGATGGCCCAGCCGATGTCGCCGCCGGCCAGGTCGGCCATGCGCAGCGGGCCCATGGCAAATCCAAATTTTTCGATGGCCTTGTCGATCTGTTGCACGCTGGCGCCTTCTTCCAGCATCAGCAGGGCTTCGCGCTGGTACTGGTTGATCATGCGGTTGCCGATAAAGCCGTCGCACACGCCGGAGACCACGGCGGTCTTCTTGATGGTCTTGGCGAGTTTCATGGCGGTGGCCAGTACGTCCTTGGCAGTTTTCTCGCCACGGACGACTTCCAGCAGCTTCATGATGTTGGCCGGACTGAAGAAGTGCAGGCCGATGACGTCTTCCGGGCGCTTGGTGAAGCTGGCGATCTTGTTCACATCCAGGGTGGAGGTGTTGGAGGCCAGAATGGCGCCGGGCTTGCACACCTCGTCCAGTTTTTCGAAGACGGACTGTTTCACGCCCATTTCCTCGAACACCGCTTCGATTACCAGGTCGGCGTCTTTCAGGTCGTCATAGCTCAGCGACGGCTTCACCAGAGCCATCTTGGCCTTGGCGTCGTCCTCGCTCATGCGGCCTTTTTTCACGCGGCCTTCGTAGACCTTGCGAATGGCTTCCACGCCACGGTCCAGGCCTTCCTGCTTCATCTCGACCAGCGTCACCGGGATGCCGGCGTTCAGGAAGTTGATGCTGATGCCGGTGCCCATGGTGCCGCCGCCAATCACGCCAATGGATTTGATGTCTCGGGTCGGGGTGTCGGACGGCACGTCGGCAATCTTGCTGGTCAGGCGTTCGGAGAAAAACGCGTGACGCAGGGCGCGGGATTCCGGCGTTTGCATCAGATTGACGAACGCTTCGCGCTCAACCTCCATGCCCTTGTCGAACGGCATGGTGACGGCGGCTTTCACGGCTTCGACGCACTTCAGCGGGGCCGGGTAGTTCTTGGCCATGGCACCAACGGTGTTGCTGGTGAACATGAAAAAGCCTTCCGGATTGGGGTGCTTGGCTTTCAGGTCGCGCACTTTTTTCAGTGGCAGGTTCTCGCTGACCACCTTGGTGGCGTAGGCGATGGCCGCGTCCAGCAATTCGCCGTCGATAATCTCATCGAACAGGGCGCTGCCCTTGAACTGTTTGGCAGGTACGACGCTGCCGGAGACGATCATATTTACAGCGTGCTCAGCTCCGATGACTCGTGGCAGGCGCTGAGTACCGCCGGCGCCTGGCAGCAGGCCCAATTTTACTTCCGGCAGGGCGATTTGCGCGTCCGGCTTGGCGATGCGGTAGTGGCAACCCAGGGCCAGTTCCAGTCCGCCGCCCATGCAGGCGCCGCTGATGGCCGCGATCACCGGCTTGCGGCTGCTTTCCACGTAGTTGACTACCGTGTTCAGGTTGGGTTCGGCAAAGGCTTTGGGAGAGCCGAACTCGCTGATGTCGGCGCCGCCGGAGAAGGCACGGTCGGAGCCGATCAGTACCACGGCTTTCACTGCATCATCGGCTTCTGCCTGCTGGATACCGTTAACAATACCCCGGCGGAGTTCAAGGCCCAGGCCATTGACGGGCGGGTTGTCGAGTCGGATGACGGCGATGTTGCCGTTCACATCGTAATGGGCAGTACTCATGTAGCAGCTCCCTGATACTGGCATTGGATAGTAGGCGGTGTACGGAAGACCTGTTGAATTATCCATACACTGGTGTATTGTTTGTCCATACACTAATGTATGTTTTGGGCGGGGTCAACGCTTTCAAACATGGCTCCGCTGTTGATGTAGAATTCACACCCAACAGCCAGTAGCAGGACCAGATTCCACCATGACGGATGCCAAACCTCAGAAACGCCGCAGCCGCAAGACGCCGGAAAAAGCACAGTTGACCCGCGACGACTGGCTGGATGCGGCCGCCGGCGAGGTTGCAGCCGGTGGTTTCAGCAACCTGAGGGTGCTGACCCTGGCAAAAAAGCTCGGTGTGACCCGTGGCAGTTTTTACTGGCACTTCAAGGACCACGAAGACCTGATGGTGCGTTTCCTCAACCGCTGGCGGGACCGGCGTCTGCACGAGCTTCAGTACTGGAAACCCAAGGGTGGGGATGTCGAAACCGAATTGCGGCAAATTCTGGAACTGTTGCTCACGGATGCCTCCCGTAATATCCGTCGCCTGCAGGTGGAGCTGGCGGTGCGGGATTTTGCCCGCAGAAATGACTACGCGGCTGATCTGGTCACGCAGGTGGACGAAGCGCGCATCAATCAGAATTGCGAGTTGTATGAACGGTTGAGCAGTGATCCCCAGCGCATTCGCGATCTGTCGCTGCTGATGTACGTGGCCACCATCGGCTCCCAGGTGGTGCTTACGGGGAAGAAGGGCGATGCTGAAACCATACGCCGGGTGGAAGACTTGATGGCGCGCGTGGCGTTGGGGCAGCGTGATGACGGTTAGATGGCTGGCCCTGATCCTGCTGGGGCTCTGTGCCGGCGCCGTTCATGCAGCCGGAGATGAATGTATGGACGGCGCCACCACTGAACTGGAACAGATGTATTGTCGCGTAGTGAGCGAAGGGCTTGGCGGGGGCTTGCCGTCCCCCACGGATTTCAAGCGCAACGATCCGCAGGTGCAGGCATTGCTTCTGCGTCGCCCTGCCGGGCGACTGGGCCTGGAAGTGCCTGAGCCGGGTGCTCCCGCGCAAGCCGACTCCAGCCCCAGATCGTCTGGCGCGGAACCGGAACCCGCTCGCACCGGGCCTGAAGAAGACCCGCCGCAAAGCGGGTTGCTTTCGGATTGCCAACTGGAAGGCCAGCGCATTGCCTGTCCCCGGCAGCGCTATGATCTGGTCTCAAACCAGCCCAACAGCCAGCTGGCGGAAGGAGCCCTGGGGGAGGATAACCGCCTGGGCCTGCGTCCGTTCGAGGGCAATCGCGATGATTCAGAGGGCGTGCGCCGATACCTCTCCAAGGCGTACGACCGCTACATCCCCGCGATGGTGGACATCGGCCTGGGCGCCAACACCATGAGCTTCACGGCGTTCCACAACGCCTTTCACACCATTGAGGATGGCGGCGTCGACTTTGCCCGGCGTATGGAGCAGACCTTCACCTTGCTGAAGCAGGACAAGAAAAAACTCGCGGTAAAAGCCCGTTACCACAACGAGCTTCCGCAGGACCTGTCCCTGTGCACGGTGATCAACCGCGAGATCGTGGTGTGTGACAACGTCGGCACCAACTGGGTGTACGTCAGCCCGTCGAGGTAATAGCTCAGGCTGTGTCCAGGAAATCGTTGAGATACCCGGCGACGGCTTCGGGTTGCTCTTCCTGCAGGAAGTGGCCAGCCTCCACCTCCTTCACTCGCAGGTCTGCGAAGCATTCCTCAATATGATTGAGGTACTCCGGAATGATCACCTTGTCCTTGTTGCCGTAGATATACAGGGCGGGCATGGGCCACGTATGGTCTGCCGTGGTGGCCCAGCGTTTGGCGTCTTCGTGGAAGGTGCGGTAGTAATTGGAGCTGGTACCCGGCGTTCCCGGAATCCGGAAGGTGCGCACGTATTCGTCGAATGCGTCCCGTGGAAACGGGTCGCGGTTCCAGGTGCGCAGGAAATGCCCCAGCCAGGTCTCTTCGGCGCCCGGAATCATCGCTTCAGGCAGGCCTGGCGTCTGCATGAAGTGCTGATACCAGTAGGCTGCACCGCTGCTGGCGCGGACCTTCTCGATCACTTCCTGGTTGCCCTTGAGGTTGTTGATGATGGCGATGTTCATGATCACCAACCTTTGCACCCGGTCGGGGATGGCCAGTGCGACTTCCTGGGCGACGATGCCGCCCCAGTCGTGGCCCACCAGTTGAAACTCATCAATACCGAGCTGGTCCAGCAGGCTGATCACATCCTGTGCCATTTCCTGCTTGCGGTAGTGTTCGATGTCCGGGCTGCGTTCACTGTCGCCCAGTCCTCTCAGGTCGGGGGCGATTATGCGAAAGCCCGCCTTCAGATACGCTGCCACGTGCTCCCAGCAGTAGGAGCTCTCCGGCCAGCCGTGGATCATCACCAACGCCTTGCCACCGGGTGCCCCGCCTTCTCGCCAGGCGAAGCGTCCCCGGGGTGTTTGTCGTTGTTTTGGTTCAGACAGGTGCATGGCTGGGCTCCGTGAATGCGAATGGTACTGCTGCCAGACCATAAACGGACTGACGCAATCGCGCAATCAGAGGGTGTCCACCGGCCTGCCCAGATCCCGAAGCACCGTGTCCACAACCATGGGGCTCCATAGCAGGCGGTGGTGGCCCAGGCCACGGGTGCGGAGCACGTTGGCGTTTTCCCAGTTGTTGAAAACCCGTTCACTTTCGTCTGGCGAAATGGAGGTGTCATCGTCATCAATGACCATCAGGCCCCGCTGGGTGAGGGTCCGTGACAGGGCTTCCAGGTCCAGTTGCTCCCAGACGGATTTGCCGAAACGCTCCTCCATCAATTGCAGATGAACCGCCAGAACGTCCTGGCTCAGGCCGAGTTGACGGACCAGGTTATCCATCACCGCCGTGAGGCTGACGGGGGGCGCCAGCATGACCAGATAATCAGGCTGAAGGCCGTCCGCGATTGCGCGGGCAGCGGCAATGCAGCCAATGGAATGGGCCAGCACCCCGTGGACCCGGCCGACGCTGGCCGCCACCCTGGCAACGACTTCGGCCATTTCGAACAGGTTGGTGCTCTCGCCCTGGGCACGGCCGTGGGCGGGGGCGTCGAATAGGACCACGCGATAGCCGGCTTCCACCAGCGGGTTGACCCAGGCGCCGAACTGGATGCCGGCACCGGCCCAGCCGTGAACGCCCAGAATCACAGGCCCCTGGCCCCAGGAATACACCGGAATGGTCCGGGCGCCGTGCTGCAGCTGGGTATAGCTGTCAGCATTGTCCAGCAGGTATTCATAGCGGGATGGCATGGGCAGGCGCGAGGGCCTGAACGCCATGCGGTTAACCAGCCGGCCGGCTTTCTCAGGGGCCATTCGACCGTAGAGTTGAAGTGCCAGGCGGATGGGCGAAAACCCCTTCGGGCCTTCAACCTTGTGGGTTGTCGGTCGCTCGAAGATCACTGATTGAGTGTTCAGTTGTGAGGTCATGGTGAAAGTCCTTCTTCCAGTGGTAGTGGATGACAGGTTCAGGTTAGGGCTTGCGGGTTGCCAGCAGGAGTGTCATATTTGACATATAAAGTGCTGAAAGGGCCATTTCCATGTTCAATGTTGCCATTGTTGCCTTTCCCAACTGCCATGCCTCCGGTGTGCACGGCATCATGGATTTCTTCACCGTTGCCAACTTCTGCGGCCGCGCTCCGGCTGGCCGCAGCGAGCCCCTGTTTAATTGCCAGGTGGTGACGGTGGACGACCAGCCAGTCCGCGGGTACAGCGGTGCGGTGGTGACGCCAACCTGCAAGCGTGGGGATTTCGAGCCGGACCTGATCGTGGTGGGCTCCTCGGTGGAAGCCGCCGTGGGCGCGGAACGGCTGGAGAAGACGCTCGCACCCTCAAGACCGCTTTACGGCTGGTTGCGGGAAGGCCTGGAGAGGGGCGCCGTGCTGGCGAGCGTCTGCACCGGCAGTTTCGTACTGGCGGAGGCGGGTTTGCTGGACGACCAGGTGGCCACCACCCACTGGCGGGCAGCGCCGCTGTTCCGTGCCCGCTATCCGCACCTGCGCCTGGAGGAAGACCAGTTGCTGGTGGATAACGGCCGCATCATCTGTGCCGGCGGCGCCACTGCGTTTGTGGATCTGTGTAGTTACCTGGTGGAGCGCTTCTCGTCACCGGCGGTTGCCCTGGCCTGCAGCAAGATGCTGGTGCTGGACGGCCGCCGGGCGGAGCAAACGCCCTACATGGCCTTCTACAGCCAGAAAGCCCATCAGGATGACGCTATCCGCAAGGCACAGTCCTGGCTTGAACAGCACTACGCCGATGCACTGACCATCGACGAAGTGGCTGCCGTAGCGGGCCTCGGCACCCGCACCTTCAAGCGTCGTTTCAAGGAAGCCACTGGCGAAACCCCGATCGGCTACCTGCAGCATCTTCGGATCGAGGCGGCCAAGCACCTGCTGGAATCCAGCCGCGAACAGACTGCACGCATCATCTGGAGTGTGGGTTACGAAGATGCCAGTTCGTTCCGGAGGCTGTTTAAACGCACGGTAGGCTGTACCATGGAGCAATACCGCAAGCGTTTCAGCTATGTATCCCCAAAAGTGGCCTGATGCCCCGACGATCCCCGACCGAAGACAGGACTCCCATGCCCGGCAAAAACTCCACCCGCCTCAACAAATACATCAGCGAGAGTGGCATGTGTTCCCGGCGGGAGGCCGACCGCTATATCGAGAACGGCAACGTTGCCATTAATGGCAAGGCGGCCCAGGTGGGCGATCAGGTGCTGCCCGGCGACAAGGTCACGGTGAACGGCCAGTTGATCGAGCCGCGAGACGAAGAGGACCTGATCTTTATCGCCCTCAACAAGCCCGTGGGCGTGGTCAGCACCACCGACCCGGCGGAGCGCCGTAACATCGTCAACCATGTGGGCCATGGTGAGCGGATCTTCCCCATTGGCCGACTGGACAAGGACTCCCAGGGGCTGATTTTCCTCACCAGCAATGGCGATCTGGTGAACAAAATCCTGCGCGCGGGCAACAACCACGAGAAGGAATACCTGGTCACCGTCAACAAGCCGGTGACCGCAGAATTCGTGCAGGGTATGAGCGCCGGGGTACCGATACTGGGCACGGTCACCAAACGCTGCCAGGTCGAAAAGGTGTCCCGTTTCGTGTTCCGTATTACCCTGGTTCAGGGCCTGAACCGACAGATTCGTCGCATGTGCGAGTTCTTTGATTACGAAGTAACAAAGCTAGAGCGTGTGCGCATCATGAATATCAGCCTCAAAGGACTAGCAGTCGGAGAGTGGCGGGATCTGGGGCCGAAGGAGTTGGCCGGGTTGTTTGACATGATCCGCGATTCGTCCTCGGAAGTGAGCCCCGAAACCCGTAGCGAAACGAAAAAGCCGGCGAGCAAGCGGCCTGGCAAAAAGCCCGGGACATCGCCGTCAGGACCGCGTGGAAAGGGCGCAAAGGCAGGACAGCCCGGTAGGCCAGGAAAGCCCGCTGGAAAACACGGCAAACCCTCGCGCCCGGGAAAACCCGGCAAGCCGGGAAAGCCGGGAAAGCCAGGAAAGCCACGCAAACCCAGGCAAAGCAGCGTTAAGCGCTAGGATACGTTCAGTTCCGTACGGCACGAAGGCGCCACTGTCGCTATGCTATACCGCTTTTACCCCTGACCGGATATTCCGAATGTTTGAAGCGTTTATCAGTACCTACATCAGCAGCACGATCCGCTTTATGTTCCTGCTGGCGCCGTTTTTCGTGGTCACCATGTTTCTGGCGTTAACCCGGGGGCTGCCGGCGTCTGAGAAGCGTTCGATTATCCGCCGTTCCACCGTATCCGCAATGATTCTGGGGTTGGTACTGTTCTTTGCCGGCCCACTGTTGTTCAGTGCCATTGGCATTACCCTGAACTCGTTCCGGATCGGTGCTGGCAGCCTGCTGTTCCTGACTGCCATCAGCCTGGTCACCAGCGGTACCCGCAACCACGCCACCGGGCTGCCGGATGAAGACCGCGATGACATTGCCGTGGTGCCACTGGCGATTCCGGTGATGATAGGCCCTGCGACCATCGGTGCCATCCTGGTTTACGGGGCCGAGCTGAACGCTGTGCCGGAAGTGGCCGGAGGGCTTCTGGGGCTGGTGTCGGGGCTGGTTATCCTGGCGGTTCTACTGCACTTGTCTGGATACCTGGAAAAGGCGCTGGGTAAGACCGGGCTGAACATACTCTCCAAGATCAGCGGCCTGATTCTGTCTGCCATGGCGGCGGAAATTGTATTAACGGGCATCGCTGGATTTATTGCTTCCACGTCGGCCTCCTGATGTCTTTCGATACCGTAGCGCACAATCGCAGTCGCCAGCAGTTTGACGGAGTGTCCTCCGTGTGGCTGTTCGGCTATGGCTCGCTGATCTACAAGGTGGACTTCCCCTTCCTTGAGCAGCAGCCGGCGACGATTGAAGGCTGGGCCCGGCGTTTCTGGCAGGGCTCCCATGATCATCGCGGTACTCCGGAGGCTCCCGGGCGTGTGGTCACGCTGGTCAGCCAGCCTGGTGCGACATGCAAGGGCATGGCCTATCGGGTATCACCGGACGTGTTTGAGCACCTGGATGTACGTGAGAAGAACGGCTACCTGCGCTTCAGCACGACCATGACATTTGATGACGGTAGCAATGCGGAAGGCCTTGTTTATATTGCCACCGAGGACAACGCCGCTTTTCTGGGGCCCGCTTCGACGCTCGACATTGCCAGCCAGATTGCGCGTTCGTCCGGGCCAAGTGGCCCTAACAGCGAGTATCTGCTGAAGTTGGCGGACGCTTTGCGGGCACTGGGGGATCATGATCCCCACGTGTTCGAGTTGGAATCCCACCTGCGTTGATTCTGTCGTGACGGTCAGCCGGCCACGGCAACTGTAAAGACTGTCCGCGCCTGCGTAAAAGAAGTGCAAAGCCGCCGCCGATCGCCTGACTTTCCCCGGCAATTCCGTACTCTGAAGTGAGGGAGCAGCCACAGAGTGTTCGTGGATGCTAATCCGGGATCTGAAAAGATCGGGAGAAGAACGATGAAAGCATTTCTGATTGGCAGTTGTCTTGTTGGCCTGATAATGGCCACCAGCCCGGCTGTGGCAGATTCTGACAGGCGGGAGAACCACAGGGCAGGGTTCCACCAGAAAGTGGACCACGACAGGGGCATACCCCACCACAAGAAGCTTCTGTCATCCCGGCACCGCGATGCGGATGCACACCACGGCCACCGGGATCGCAAGTATGGCTGGAAAAACAAGGCTCACAACCGACACAAACACGGTTGGAAGCATAAGAAGTACCACCAGAAAAGGCATGGTTACCATGGCCACAAGCGCCATTGGAACAAACACCGTCACCATTACCGGGATGATCGTGGCACCCGTTTCCGGTTCTACTACAACAACGGCACCTACCCTATGGAGTATCAGGTGCTGCAGGGCGCTCAGCTACTGATTGACGTAACTCGTTGATTGCTTGGGTTAAAGCCTCTCGCTGGCGCCTGTGAACGGCGCCGGCTCTTCAGTCCGATCATTATCAGCGGGGATTCTGCCTCAAAAAAAGACCGCTTCTAAACAAAAGCGGACACTGCTCTAAGCGGAGTTTATGCCCGTAACGGGCTCCTTTGTAGACGCCAGTCATAGGGCGGGCTACTTGCATAGACGTTAAGTATTATTCAGCCCGTCGTTCTCTTTCCGAGCCTAGTAATGCCCGTTTTCGCTCCAATCCCCAGCGGTATCCGCCAAGACTTCCGTCACCCCTTAAGACCCGGTGGCAAGGAATGAGCACGCCTATACGGTTTTTTGCACACGCCGAAGCAACTGCCCTGACCGCTTTTGGCTTGTCGATTTGCTGAGCCACCTCGCTATAGCTGAGAACGTCACCTTCTCGGATGCTCAACAGGAATTGCCATACCTTCATTTGAAACGCGGTTCCCCGCATATCAAGCGGTAAGTCAGGCCTTGGGGCACCTTTGCTGATATGCTGATCCAAGGCTTCCATCCAGGCATCAAGTTCGGGGGCGTCTTGCGCAGGTGAAATGCTCAATTCGGCACTAGGGAATTCCCCTTTCAGGTTGGTGACCAGTGACACTTCATTATCACCGAATTGGACAAAACAGACTCCCTTATCCGTCGCTGCCATGGCCATCAGGCCAAGAGCGGTGTTTCGGCAAGCGTAGGTGATGACTTCACCAGCACCGCCTGCTCGGTAGGCCTTGGGCGTCATCCCGATATTGCGTGTCGCTTCACCGTAGACGCGGCTAATGGAGCCAAATCCCGAAGAAAAAATTGCATCGGTTACGCTGTCGCCTTCTTTCAAGGATTGCTTGAAATGCCGCATGCGAACCGCATCTTGATAGGCTTTAGGTGAGACGCCAAAGGCTTTTTTGAATATTCTTTGTAGCCTTGAAGGAGACAGCCCTGCTATCTCAGCCAAGTTAAATAGTGTTAGCCGCTCGTCGGCATATTCCTCAATATGACGGGCTACCTCCACCAATCGAGCTACTCGTGGAGTGCCTTCCGTCGCTTGGCAACGCTTGCAAGGCCTGAAACCAGCCAGCACGGCGCTTGCAATAGTTGGAAAAAATCTTAGGTTTTCGGGCTTGGCTGGGCGAGCGGAGCAGGATGGTTGGCAGAATACGCCCGTCGTGATAACGCCATAGAAAAACTGTCCATCGAAGGACTTATCCCTTGCTTGTATTGCTACTCGCATCAGCTGTTCAGATGGCATCGACATGACGTAACCCTTTGCTCGAATTTGACAATATGTAGTTGAACTGACTTTGCGAGGCGTATCTATCCGATTATTGCTGAGTAATTTCAAATCGAGCAATTTATTGCGTTAGGACACACTGAGCAAGACAGAGCAGCGAAAGTGAATTAGAACGCAATAATTGCATATTCCGGCCCATCGTGACCGCCCATTCCGTTTGAACGTGACCGCCTGTTCCGGGTGATCGTGACCGCTCATTCCGTTTTATCGTGACCGATTTTGGAC
>NZ_LSMM01000028.1:0-64018 GCF_001566815.1 Marinobacter sp. Hex_13 | reverse complement strand
CTGGAGGAGAATCCGGACGTTGACGGCATCTTCTGCACCAACGATGACGTTGCGATTGGTGCGTTTTTCGAGTGTCAGCGCCGGGGTATTCCGGTGCCAGAGCGGATTGCGATCGCCGGTTTCCATGGTCACGACGTTGGCCGTGTGATGGTACCTCCCCTGGCGAGTGTGATCACACCACGAGAGGCCGTGGGCCAGAGGGCGGCCCAGGAGCTGCTGGCCCGCCTGGGCGGTGCCGGCATCACCGAGCCGCGTATCGATCTGGGCTACCGGATAGAGCGTGGAGGCACGCTCTAGTTAGTCCTCGGTTTCCAGCCAGGCGGTCAGTGCCTCCCGGCACTCTTCGACTCCCCGTTTTGACGTTGCCGAGAACATAATCAGGTGCTCCACGCACTGGAACTCTTCCAACTTTTTGGCAATGCCCATCATGGCCGTTTTGGCCTGGCCAAATTTCAGCTTGTCGGCCTTGGTGGCAAGAATCATCAGTGGAAGGTTGTTATGTTCGCACCATTCCACCATCATTTGGTCGAAGTCCGTTAATGGGTGGCGTATATCCATGACCAGTACCAGCCCCCGCAGGCAGCGGCGATCATTCAGGTAGTGGCCCAGATGTTTCTGCCAGTCGTCTTTCATATCCCGGGACACTTTGGCGTAACCGTACCCGGGCAGATCGACCATCCGGCAGTTTTCCCGGTTGAGTGAGAAGAAATTGATCAGCCGGGTGCGCCCGGGGGTCTTACTGGTACGGGCCAGCTTGCCGTTGGTGGTGATGCAATTGATGGCGCTGGATTTGCCCGCGTTCGAGCGGCCGGCGAAGGCCACTTCGGAGCCGTGGTCCGGAGGGCATTCCTCCAGGCGTGAGGCACTGATCAGGAACCGGGCGCTGTTGAACGAGAGGCTTTTTTGAGTCAGGTCTGATGACACGGGTGTTGGTATTCCTATTGGATTTCAGTTATCAGGGATTAATGTATAATGCTACACCAAATCCGGGCAGTACGCTGAGCGTTGCTGCTGAACAGCCCCGGTTTGTGCCTTCTTGGCCAGTGCCTGCCGGCTGCATAACGAAGAATACTTTTGGATGAGAGAAGCGGAGCGAGCATGAAAAAACTGATCGCAGGAGTTGTTCTCGGTGTTGGCCTCACAGCGATGGCTCACGGGGCGGGAGATCCTGAAGCAGGCGAAGCAAATGCAGCGGTGTGTGCCGGATGTCATGGCCAGGGTGGTGCCAAGCCGGTCATGGCGGTTTACCCGAAATTGGCGGGCATTGGCGAAGAGTATCTGTACCAGCAATTGGTTGCGATCAAGGAAGGCAAGCGTGAAATTGCCGAAATGACGGGCCTTTTGAGCGACATGTCTGACCAGGATCTGCAGGATCTTGCGGCCTATTTCGACAGTCAGGATATTACCGTGGCCCAGGCCAACCCCGATCTGGTTGAAGAGGGGCAGATGCTTTACCGCGGTGGCAACATGGCTTCTGGCGTGCCGGCGTGTGCCGGATGCCACAATCCTCGAGGCATGGGGAATGGGCCTGCCGGCTATCCCAGACTCAGTGGTCAGAGCGCCGAGTACGTCGAAAAGCAGCTCAAGGCATATCGCGACGGTGAGCGTGATGCTGGCCAGAACGCATCCATCATGATGGATGTCGCCGCCAAGTTGACCGACTCTGAGATCAAGGCCGTTTCGAGCTACGTGTCCGGTCTTCAGTAACCTCTGACACGCGCTACGACTGAAAAAAAACCCCGCTGATGCGGGGTTTTTTATGAGTTGCGGCTGTTTAATCCATGCCCGGTGGAACTTTTCGTGCCTGCTGGGTCATAATCCTTTCACATCATCCAATCAGATAACCGGAGACCATGAATGATCCGATTAATCCGGAACGCCGCACTATCCATCCTGGCCATGTCGTTTATTGCGCAGGCCAGCGCCGCCAACTGGGAAGAAGGGACGCACTATCAGGTGCTGGATACCCCGGTGAGAACCGCCAGTGAGAGTGGTATCGAGGTGGCTGAGGTCTTCTGGTATGGCTGCCCCCACTGCTACACCTTCAAGCCGCTGGTCGAAAGCTGGGCGGAGGATCTGCCTGAAGACGTCAACTACGTGAAAATTCCTGCGGCCCTCGGCCGCTCCTGGGAGCCCCATGCCAAGGCCTTTTACGCGCTGGAAGCCATGGGAGAGCTGGACAAGGTTCATGACGCCCTGTTCGATGCGCTTGCGGGAGAGCGCCGCCCGCTGAATTCGGGTGAAGCTCTTGCTGAGTTCGTGGCCGGGCACGGTGTCGACGGCGAAGAATTCCTCAAGAATTACAACAGCTTTGGTGTTAATGCCAAAATGCAGCAGGCTCAGGCCAAGATTCGGGGGGCGCGTGTTACCGGCACACCGACTATGCTTGTGAATGGCAAGTACAGGGTTACGGCTTCCATGGCGGGTAGCCATGAAGCGGCATTGGAGGTTGTCGATTACCTGATTGAGCAGGAGCGTGCTGGTCAGGCCGAGTAAACGCATGGGCCCGGTCCGCTGGCCGTGACCGGGCCTTGTCAGGAGTCTGAGCTGCCATCATGTACAACCGTATTCGCAAGCAGCTGAATGGTATCCTCAGGTCGACGAACGGCCCGCGCGGGGCTTGTTCTGGCGATGAGCACGTTCCCGAGTTTGAGGCGCATCGTCACATCCGGCTGCTGACCTTCAATATCCAGGTCGGCATCAACACCTCCTCCTACCGCCACTACTTCACCCGGAGTTGGCAGCACTTTCTGCCTCACCGCAACCGCATCCAGAACCTGGACCGTATCGCCACCCTGCTAAGTAACTACGATGTGGTCGCCCTGCAGGAGTGTGATGGTGGCAGTCTGCGCAGTGGTTACATCAATCAGGTTCAGTATCTGGCCGAGGCTTCAGGCATTCCTTACTGGTACCAGCAGCTCAATCGGAACCTTGGGCAGCTGGCTCAGCACAGCAATGGCCTGCTGAGTCGTTATCGTCCGCTGGATGTGAAGGAGCACCGGTTGCCCGGACTGATTCCGGGGCGGGGTGCCATTATCGCCCGTTACGGGGCAGAGGAAGACCCCCTGGTGTTGGTGATGATGCACCTCTCGCTCAGCAAGGCGGCTCAGCAGCGGCAACTGGCGTATATTCAGGAATTGATTTCCGAGTATCAGCATGTGGTTCTCATGGGGGATCTGAATAACCACGCAGAGCAGTTGTTGAGCAATACGCCGCTGAAGCATTCGAACCTGGTCCCGCTGCCCGAGACGGCCCACAGTTTTCCGAGTTGGCGACCGGAGAGGGCGCTGGATCACATACTGGTCAGCCCAAGCCTGGAGATACGACGGTCAGAGGTGGTCAGCTATCCGGTGTCGGATCATTTGCCGATCGCCATGGACATCAAGTTGCCCAAAGGGTATCTGGAAACATTCTAAGGCCAGGCACAAAAAAACCCGGCCATGGCCGGGTTTCTTGGGTAACGAAAATCTTACTTGATCTTCGCTTCCTTGTACGCAACATGCTTGCGGACAACCGGATCGTACTTTTTGATCTCGATTTTTTCCGGGGTGTTACGCTTGTTCTTCTTGGTCGTGTAGAAGTGACCAGTACCTGCTGATGAAACCAGCTTGATTTTCTCGCGCATGATGCGGCTCCTTAAAATTTCTCGCCGCGGGCACGAAGATCGGCCAGCACAGCGTCAATGCCTTTTTTGTCGATAACACGCATACCCTTGGTGGATACGCGCAGCTTTACGAAGCGCTTCTCTGATTCAACCCAGAAGCGATGGTTCTGCAGGTTGGGCAGAAAACGACGACGTGAGTGGTTCATCGCGTGAGAAACGTTGTTACCGGTGACCGGTCGCTTACCGGTAACCTGACAGACTCTGGACATACTTGCCTCCGACCTGAGCTTTGGTCCTGAAAATGCGTATTTAAATCGTTTAATCGGGTCTCTGGTTGCTACCTGCGCCTCAAAAAATGCACGCTGCTCGCCAGACGCCGCCAGAAAGGGACGCTTTTATACCAGAACTGCTTCCCCAACGCAAAAATTTGTTGGGAATTTGGCCAGTTTTCCGATGAAGCGCCAACAGATTTACATCAGCCTCTTTACATCAGTCCCCGTTCTGCAAGTGATATTACCTCACCATGGCCGACAACCATATGGTCAAGAACCCTGATATCCACCAATCCCAGTGCCTCTTTCAATCTCCGGGTCAGTGAAATGTCCGACTGGCTGGGCTCTGCGACCCCTGACGGGTGGTTATGGGCGAATATAACCGCCGCTGCGTTAAACTCCAGGGCTTGCCGGACCACCTCCCTCGGGTAGACAGCTGCGCCGTCAATGGTCCCCCGGAACAACTCCTGATAGCGGATCACCCGATGCCGGTTATCCAGGAACAGGCCTGAGAAAACCTCGTGGGGGTAGGTGCCAAGGCGGCTGCACAGGAAACGACGGGTATCCTCCGGCGAGCGCAATGGGTCCCCCTGGCGAAGTGGCTCGTCCATGACCCGTCGGGCCATTTCCATAGCCGCCTGGACCTGGGCGTACTTTGCAGTACCGAGCCCTTTGACGTCGCAGAATTGCCTGCGCGAAGCGGTCATCAATCCTCGCAGGCCACCGAAGGCTTCGGTGAGATGGCGGGCGAGCGCCATCACGGGCATGCCGGCAGTGCCGGTTCGCAAAAAAATGGCCAGCAGTTCCGCGTCCGACAGGCTGTTGGCGCCGTGGGCCAGCAGGCGTTCCCTCGGGCGTTCGTCGGTGGGCCAGTCTGAATTTGACATGGTGGAGTCCTTTCTACCGTTATTGCGCGCATCCTGCGCCTTAAATACCGGGGTGGGGGTCGCCCGGTGGACGGCTGGAATTCTAGCATGGCTGTGAGGCTGCCGGCAGCGCTCTGGCATGCTATCTTATAAGCCTTTCATTTCGTGATGAATACGGAGCCGTTGATGGCCGCTAAACGAATTCTGCTGGGCGTGACCGGTGGCATCGCTGCCTACAAGAGCGCAGAACTGGTTCGTCTGCTAAAAAAATCCGGTCACGAGGTACGGGTTGTGATGACCCGTGGTGCCGAGGCCTTCGTGACACCACTGACGTTTCAGGCGCTTAGCGGTGAGCCGGTCAGAACCTCTTTGCTGGATCCGGAAGCAGAGTCCGGAATGGGGCATATCGAACTGGCAAAATGGGCCGATCAGGTAGTGATTGCGCCCGCCTCCGCGGATTTCATAGCCCGCCTGGCCCAGGGCATGGCTGACGATCTGCTGACCACGCTTTGTTGTGCCACAGAGGCCCCCATTGCAGTGGCTCCGGCGATGAATCAGGCCATGTGGGGTAATCGCCGAACCCAGAGAAACATTGAGCTGCTGGCGGCGGATGCCCAGGTGACCCTCCTGGGGCCCGACCAGGGCGCGCAGGCTTGCGGTGATGTCGGGCCGGGCCGGATGCTGGAGCCCACTGTGTTGTTTGACCTGATTTCCGGTGCCACCAAGGGCCCGCTGGCGGGCCGGCGTGTGGTTATAACCGCGGGCCCTACCCGGGAGCCGATTGACCCGGTGCGCTATATCAGCAATTACAGCTCTGGCAAAATGGGGTATGCGTTGGCCTCAGCCGCAAGAATGGCCGGTGCGGACGTCGTCCTTGTCAGTGGCCCGGTGTCCATCGAAGCGCCGGCGGGCGTTGAGGTTCGCGGTGTGACAACCGCGCAGGACATGCTGGAGTGTGCCAGTGGCGCTGTGGATGAAGGCTGCGACCTGTTTATTGCGACGGCGGCGGTGGCGGATTATCGCCCCGACAGCTGTGCCGGCGACAAGATCAAGAAAACGGATGAAGGCATGAGTCTGTCGCTGGTGCGTAATCCCGATACCCTTGCTGCCATAGCTGCGCGTGCCGATGCGCCCTTTACCGTGGGTTTTGCGGCAGAAACCCGGGACGTAGAGCATTATGCCCTCGACAAACTGACACGCAAAAAGCTGAATATGATTGTGGCCAACGACGTGTCTACGCCAGGGCTGGGTTTCAACAGTGACAGTAACGCAGTGATTGCCTTCTGGGCCCAGGGCCAGGAGGCGATCGGGCCTGACACCAAGGTGGCCATCGCTCAGCGACTGATGGCACTGATTGGCGAACACCTCAAATCAAAGGCTGGCGCAGCCGGCGCTCTGTAACAAGGAAGCTCAATGACCCGCAAAACCTTTCAGGTACGCATTCTGGATGACCGGATCGGTCGTTCAGTCCCTTTTCCCGAGTATGCGACGGATGGCTCTGCAGGGCTGGACCTGCGCGCCTGTCTGGACGCACCGCTCACACTGAAGCCGGGGCAGACCGAACTGATAAAGACCGGACTCTCGATTCACATCGCGGATACTTCGTTGGCAGCGATGATTCTTCCCCGCAGCGGTCTCGGCCACAAACATGGCATTGTGTTGGGCAATCTGGTGGGCCTGATCGATTCCGACTATCAGGGCGAGTTAATGGTTTCCTGCTGGAATCGGGGGCAAAGCGAGTTCACCATCGATGTGGGTGAGCGTATTGCGCAGCTGGTGCTGGTGCCAGTGGTACAGGCAGACTTCGAAGTGGTGTCTTCCTTTGACGCCAGCGTGCGAGGTGACGGCGGCTTTGGTTCCACGGGAACGCGATGAGGCGTCAGGCGCAGATCGCTGCTCAGGGTCTATACTTCCCTGATAATTGAAGAATTCGGGCGAATAACACCTGCAGGATGGACTATGAAGCTTGGTAAAAAGAAGAACTCTGAGGACGCTGCACCCGATGCCAAACCGGACGGGAAGCAGACAAAAAAACAGAGCAAGGAGAAAAAATCAGCCACCGGCCCACGGCATAAACGGCTGACGTCCGTTGCCGTTTCCCAGGCTGTCGTGGTGGTGCTTGCCGGCGTGGCTTCGGCAGCATTGCTGTATTTTCTGTTGGCGGTTCCGGCAGAGTCCCGTCGTTACGACAGTCAGGCTGCCCTGGAGGCAGACGCCGTGGCCGTGCGCGTCAATCAGCAGCTTGCCTTGCTGCAGTCCACGGTTGAGGGTGTCTCCGATCAGGATTATGTGCGCGCAGCACTGAGAGGGGAGGCTTCTCTGAGTGCCGCCGCAGCAAATCTTGCCAAGGTGTTGCCGGATATTGAGGCCGTCTACCTTTTCCCCTACGGAGACATCCCCCGTACCTCCTCCGAACCCACGCTGGGTTTTTCCGGCCTGGACCTTGCTCGTCGCGCCGAGACGGGGCAAAGGCTTTTCCCGGATGCGTTTCCGCGCAACGGCCAGTGGTATCTGCAGATGTCGACCCCGGTTCGCAACCCCCAGAGTCGAGCCGTCACTGGCAGTGTCCTGGTGGTGTTTGATGCTGCACGGCTGCAACCCCTGATGACCGGTATTAACTCGGCATTGGGCGGAGAGTTTTCCCTGGTACAGTCGGTAAATGGTTCAACCCGCAACATCGTCAGCCGCGGTAGTGGCAATGGCCCGACGTACGAGCGGGATCTTATCAACCCTGACTGGAAGCTCCGATACAAACCTGCCACTGCCCCCGCGCCGCTTTTCAGTGGCACGATGGCTATTGTGTTTGCGCTGGTTCCGGCCCTGGTCGCCGCAATCATTGTCTGGGTCTTGCTCGGCAATGCCCAGAAAGGGCTGCGACAGGACGTAACGGCCGTTATCCAGTGGACCCATAAGGTCTTTGGTGGTGAGCGGGTGAAGCCACCGACGTTGAAGTGGGACATGGTGGCGTCGACGGCTGAAGTGCTGCACCGGCTCGCCCAGATGGTGGAAAAACGGGTTGCCAAGGCCGGTGAATCGGCGCGGCCGAAACCGGGCAGTCGGCAGCCTTCCCCATCAACCGCCGATGAGCCGTTGTTCCAGGACAAGGATGTACTGGACATTGATATGCTTGATGGCGATGACGATGTGCTGGGCTTCGGCGGGTCCGATGGCCTTGACGATACGCCAGACGTCGAAGAGGTCAGCCTGCCTGAGGCCGAGGTCTCAGGCACCATATTCCGGGCCTACGACATTCGTGGCATTGTTGGCGATACCCTGACGGCGGATATTGTCACCGTCATCGGCCGTGCCATCGGCAGTGAGGCTATTGAGCGGGGAGTGGACAGTCTGTGCATCGGGTACGATGGCCGGCATTCCAGCCCCGACCTGGCCGATGCGCTGGCGCGGGGCGTCATGGCCACTGGATGCAACGTCATCCATGTGGGGGCCGTGCCCACCCCGGTACTCTACTTTGCGACCCACGAGCTGGATAACGGTTCCGGTGTTATGGTGACCGGCAGCCACAACCCGGCCAACTATAACGGTCTGAAGATCATGCTGGGTGGCGAAACCCTGTCCGGCGAGGCAATCCAGAAACTGCTGCAGCGAATCCGTACGGGTGACTTTGCCAGTGGCCATGGTGCCCAGTCTTCAGAGGATGTGCGCCGCGCTTATCTGGATCGTATCGTGGGTGACATTGCGGTTGCGGCGCCCTTGAAGGTGGTGCTGGATGCTGGAAATGGCATCGCCGGAGAGCTTGCACCGCTACTGATCGAAGAGTTGGGCTGCGAAGTGATACCGCTCTACTGTGAGGTGGATGGTAATTTCCCCAATCATCACCCCGATCCTGGCAAGCCGGAAAATCTGGCGGACCTTATCGAGCGCGTGAAGGCCGAAGGCGCCGATATCGGCCTGGCTTTCGATGGCGACGGCGACCGCCTGGGCGTTGTGACCAACACCGGGAAGATCATCTGGCCGGACCGCCTGCTGATGCTTTTTGCCCGGGATGTGGTGTCGCGCAACCCCGGTGCCGATGTTCTGTACGACGTAAAGTGCAGCCGTCGCCTTGCGGGTGTGATCTCCGAGGCTGGTGGCCGGCCAATCATGTGGAAAACCGGTCACTCGTTGATGAAGGCCAAGATGAAGGAATCCGGTGCCTTGCTGGCGGGGGAAATGAGCGGGCATATCTTCTTCGGCGAACGCTGGATGGGCTTTGATGACGGCTTGTACTCCGCTGCCAGATTGCTGGAAATCCTTGGCATCGAAGACCGGCACTGCGATGAGGTCTTTGAGGATTTCCCCGAAGATATCAGCACCCCGGAGCTGAACGTGGAGGTCTCCGACGAGACCAAGTTCCCATTGATGGAAAAGCTGGGCCGCGAAGGGGACTTCGGTGACGGAAACATCAGCACCATTGACGGTATCCGCGTTGAATTTACCGATGGCTGGGGCCTGTGCCGTGCTTCCAACACCACACCGGTGTTGGTACTCCGCTTCGAGGCTGAAACCGAAGAGGCGCTCGAGCGTATCAAGGCGGTATTCCGTGAGCAGCTTCAAAAGGCGGCTCCGGACCTTGTCGCGGATTTCTGACAGCTCTGAAATAATGAACCGACTTTTTTGACTAACAAGGCAAGATGAATGGCTCTGGATCGTGAAACAGCAATGCAGGTGGCGGCCGTACTGAGTAAGGGGCTGCCCTATATCCAGCGGTTTACCGGAAAAACGGTAGTGATCAAATACGGCGGCAACGCCATGGAAAATGAGGAGCTGAAAAGCAGCTTCGCCCGTGATGTCGTTCTGATGAAGCTGGTGGGTATCAACCCCATTGTGGTCCACGGTGGCGGCCCCCAGATCGGTGAATTGCTCGAGCGCCTCAACATCAAATCCAATTTTGTGAACGGTATGCGCGTTACCGATAGCCAGACCATGGACGTGGTGGAAATGGTGCTAGGCGGCCAGGTTAACAAGCAGATTGTCTCGCTGATCAACTCCCATGGCGGTACAGCAGTTGGCCTGACCGGAAAGGACGCCAATCTGATCCGCGCCCGCAAGCTGGAAGTCATGAACCGTTCCGCGGAGCTGCAGCGTCCGGAAATCATTGATATCGGTCACGTGGGCGAAGTTGCCAGCGTGAACGTGGAAGTGATCGACATGCTCACCCGTAGCAATGTTATTCCGGTGATCGCTCCGATTGGTGTTGGTCCCGATGGTGCGTCCTACAACATCAACGCCGATCTGGTAGCGGGCAAGGTGGCGGAAGCCATGAAGGCAGAAAAGCTGATCCTGCTAACCAATGTGTCCGGCCTCAAGAGCAAGGAAGACAAAGTGCTGACCGGATTGACCGCAAAACAGGTCAACGAGCTGATAGACGATGGCACCATCCACGGCGGTATGCTGCCCAAGATCCGCTGCGCCCTGAGCGCTGTGGAGAATGGTGTTCGAACCTCCCACATCATTGATGGCCGCGTAGCCCATGCAACGCTGCTGGAAATCTTCACGGATGAAGGTGTCGGCACCCTGATCTCCCGTAACTGACCAATGCCGCCTGTTGCCTCGCAATGCGAGGTAACATCCTGGCGTCACGCCCCAAGAGGACCACATCATGAAGCGCCTGCTGACCTTTCTGGTTGTCCTGGCCCTGATAGGCTACCTGTCGTTCAAAGGGGCGGTCTGGTGGCTGGCTGACCAGCGGCTGGCCGATGCCCAGCAGGCGATTGAGGAACTGGGCGTTATTGATCGGGGTAATATTCGCTCGGACCTCGTCGGCCGACTGGTGCTGGGTGATGGCAGCTACCAGGATTTCCGGCTTACCCGCCCGGTGGCGTTCGACCGGTTGATGTTCAATGCAGGCTCTCCGGTCGCCCTCGTGCGTGCGCTCCTGGACCCTGCGGACCTGCCCCCGCATTGGTCATTGGTGGCGGAGAACCTGAGCCTGGGTCTCGACACCAACATGTTCCGTAACTGGGTGACGGCAGCAGGCGACGCAACCCCGGCGTTGTTCTCACCGGTCTGCGGTCCTGATCATCGCCAGCAGTTGGGTAGCGGTGATCTGATGCGTCTTGGTGTCGATGGTGTGTCCGGGGAGGCTATGGTCATTCAGAGTGGCGATGGTCTCTACGCGGAGCTGACGACCGCCAACGCCGGCAGCGTGGAATTGGACTGGCCCGGCGCTCGCCTGAATCCCCTGTCATTGCCGGCCCTGCCGGAATCCACGCAGTCGCCGGTTACTGTGACATTGCGGGATGGTGGCCTGATGCGTCGTGTTGCGGCCTACTGTGCCAGGGAATCGGGTGTGGAAACCGGGGAATGGGCCGGTATCGTCATGGCAGCGTTTCGCGACTCGCTGGCGGCTCGTGGCTTTGGCGCCAGTGACCAGTTGCTGGCCCTCTACCGACAGTGGCTGACAGAAGGCGGAGAACTGACCCTGGAATTGAATCCTTCGGCACCGGTATGGGGCGTGCCTGTTCGCAGCGATGAATCCGCAGACGCCAGCCTGGCCGTCCGCTACAACCGTTCGGTGGTGCCCGATGTCTATCTTGAGCGCATCGAGCCCGCGGTGCCGGATGTGCCTCAGGAAGTGCTTGAACCGGTAGTGCCGGGAGAGGGTGCCCCGGTCGTCGATGGCTGGAACCTGGCCGACACGGAGAATGCTGAAACCTGGGTCGGGCGCACGGTGAGAGTTACGCTGGACAATGGTAATGTTGTGGAAGGCCGCCTGGTCAGCGTGGGTGACGAACGACTGGAAGTCGCACGGCTGATTGATGGCGGGGAAGTGGCGTATCCGATCGCCATCAGACTGATTGCAACGTTTGAGGTCTGGCGCCAAGGCCAGGCCCGCTAGCCCCACACCGGGGCGGAGAGTGTTCTATGTCCGGATCCATCCAACACCTGCCTGGCATTCGCGAGATGCTCACCAGGCTGATTTCACAGCCGTCGATCAGCAGTGCGTCTGCCGAGTGGGATCACAGCAACGAACCGGTGGTGCGTACTCTGGCCGAATGGCTGGAGCCCATGGGGTTCAAGGTCGAGATACTGGAAGTGCCCGGATTGCCCGGAAAGTACAACCTGATCGCGACACTGGGCAGCGGCCCTGGCGGTCTGGTGCTCTCGGGCCATACCGATACCGTCCCGTTTGACGACAAGCGCTGGCAAAGCGACCCGTTTACCCTGACCGAACGGGACGACCGCTGGTATGGCCTTGGCACCTGCGACATGAAAGGCTTTTTCCCGCTGGCCATTGAAGCGGCCAAAGCCTTTGTGGACCAGGACCTGAAGCAGCCACTGATCATTCTCGCCACCGCCGACGAGGAAAGCTCCATGGATGGTGCCCGGGCGCTGGCCGAGGCCGGTCGTCCCAAGGCCCGCTATGCGGTCATCGGTGAGCCTACCGGCTTGAAGCCTGTGCGCATGCACAAGGGCATCATGATGGAGCGCCTCGTGTTCGAGGGCCAGTCCGGCCATTCCTCTGACCCGTCCCTTGGCCGCAACGCGATGGAAGGCATGCACGAAGCGCTGGGTGAACTGCTCGCGCTGCGGTCGGGGTGGCAGGCGAAATACAGCAACCCCAATTTCAAGGTTCAGTTACCCACCATGAACCTGGGTTGCATCCACGGCGGTGATAATCCTAATCGCATTTGCGCCCGCTGCGAGTTGCATTTTGATCTGCGCCCCTTGCCCGGCATGGACATGAAGGCACTGCGCCAGGAGATACTCGACACCCTGCAGCCGGTCGCCAAAAGCCGTGAGTTGTCGCTGACATTTGAGCCGTTGTTCGATGGTGTGCCGCCATTTGAAACCCCGGCCGAAGCCGAACTGGTCCGCGCCTGTGAGAAACTGACAGGCCATACTGCTGAAGCGGTAGCCTTTGCCACGGAAGCACCGTGGTTGCAGAAATTGGGTATGGAAACCCTGGTTATGGGCCCCGGCTACATCGACCAGGCACACCAACCCGATGAATTCCTGGAGTTGTCGCAGTTGGACCCGGCGGTAAAAATCCTCAAAGGATTGATCACAAGGTTCTGCTTTTGATCGTTTGGAAGGCAGCTCAGAGGTATAACGAGGGTATTGGCGGGAGACTCTCCCAAAACCGTGGAGCGCCAGGGATGGCGCGACCGAGCCCTACAGGGACGTATTCACGGGCGTGTTTTGGGAGAGTCTCCCGCCAATACCCGGAACGCTCCATAAGCTGAAAACTCGCAGGAGAAGAGTTTGAAATCGAACGAATGGTTGCATGGATTCCGCCACTCATCGCCCTATATCAATGCACACCGTGGTCGCACTGTGGTGTTGACGATTGGGGGGGATGCGATTGCCCATGACAACCTGATCAACATCATTCATGACATTGCTTTGCTAAGCAGTTTAGGTATCCGGCTCGTGGTGGCCTTCGGTGCAAGGCCCCAGATTCAGTCGCGTCTGGACGCGGCAAACGAAGAATCCACTTTCCACCGAGGCTTGCGGGTAACGCCGGAACAACAATTGACGCCGGTGCTGGAAGCCATTGGTGGGCTGCGGGCGTATCTGGAAAGCCAGTTGTCCATGGGACTGGTGAACTCACCCATGCATAACGCACGAATCAGGGTAAGCAGCGGCAACTATGTCACCGCGAGGCCGGTAGGCGTTCTGGACGGCATCGATTTTGGCTATACCGGGCAGGTTCGTCGGGTAGACGTGGCCGGAATCGAGAAATTGCTGGAGTTGGGTCATATCGTACTGCTGCCGCCGCTTGGGTATTCGCCGACCGGAGATGCCTTTAACCTGTCTTATGAAGATGTGGGTAGCCAGGTGGCCGCTGCGCTGCAGGCTGAGAAGCTCATCATGTTTGCCGAGAATCAGGGGTTGCTGGATGAAAATGCCGGACTGATCCGTGAACTGTCCGCTCGTCAGGCATCTGATCGTCTGGCGGCAGGTATGGTGCAGGGGCATGATGGCGATCTGCTGCGGGCAGCCTGTGACGCCTGCGTGAAAGGTGTGCGTCGGGCTCATATTATCAGTTACGTCGATGATGGCGCGTTGCTGGAAGAGCTGTTTACCCGTGACGGTGCGGGCACGCTGGTCAGTGGTGACAACTACGAGCAGATCCGCCAGGCCCGGGTGGAGGACATTGGCGGTATTCTCGGCTTGATCCAGCCGCTGGAAGAGCAGGGCATTCTGGTGCGCCGTTCCCGGGAAATGCTGGAAACCGAAATCAGTCGGTTCGTGGTGGCTGAGCGGGACGGCACGATTGTGGGATGCGCTGCGCTTTACCATTACCCCGATGAAGGTGCGGGCGAGCTTTCATGTTTCGCCGTGGACCAGGCCTATCGCCGTGCCGGTCGCGGTGATGACATCCTGGCGATGGTTGAAAAGCTGGCCCGGGGCCAGGGCATCCAACGGTTGTTCGTGCTGACCACCCAGACCGAACACTGGTTCCGGGAACGGGGGTTCCAACCTTCCACGGTGCGTGAATTGCCGGGGCCGAAGCTGGCGTCCTACAACACCCAGCGTAACTCAAAGGTCTTCGTGAAAGCGTTGTCCTAGATCGGATAGCCGGCGCTGTCGAATGTCTTGGGACTGATCTGCCAGGGTCTCCACCGCTTTATAGAAGTCGCTGAAGTCGCCAGCATGGTCCCGGAGTAACTGTCGGAAGGCGGGCACATGCTGGTTGTACTGGCTGAACAGGGCGAGGTTGGCGTTGTTCAGTCCGGTCGGATTTTCTCCAAACGGTCCTGGCTGCTCCCAGGTTGCTGACAGGGCCAGGTAATCGTCCTGGAGGGCCTGGAACAGCTGCGCTTTCTGATGTCGGAGTTCCGTCTTGGGCAGGGTGCCCTGTCGGGCGTAGAGTGCTTCAAGCTGCCGTGATACGTCCTCGACCAGGGCGAGGGTCTGGTTGCGTTGACGTAGACGCGCCAGCGCCCTCTGGAACCCCGAACCATCGCCCTCTGTTTCTAGCCACAGCCGGAGGCCCTCCAACTCCACGGCAGTTGCGAAGCTCTCATTAAAGGCCGTATCGTCGCTTATATAGACCACGCGATGCGCCAGTTCATGGAACATCAGCGCTACCATGCGGTTGTCTGGCAAGGACGTGAAGCCGGTGTGTAGAGGGTCGTCGAACCAGCCCAGGGTTGAATAGGCGGTGACACCACCAATGAACGTGTCGTAGTTGTCCGCCATGAATAATTTCTGCTCGGTCCGGGCGTTCTCCAGCTCGTAGTAGCCCCGGTAGGCCTGGCAGCCAACCACTGGGTAGCACCACCGATGGGCCTGAAGGGAAAACTCCGGAACGGCCACCAGATTGACAACCACCCAGGGCCGCCCGAGCTCAGCGTACTCTGCAAAGGCGTCTCCCACCGGCAGTGCCAGACGATGCGCGGCAAACTGACGGGCTTCGTTCGCCACCAGGAGTTTCTGCTTCAACGCCGGCGGTGTTGATGGTGTGTCGATCAGTCCGGACACGGATTGCGTGGACATCATCAGTGACAGGTGGCCACTGACCGCCTGGCTGTAATAACCTAAAGTCGTACACCCTGAAAGTGTCGTTATCAGTAGCATAACGAAGTAGATCTGACTAAGCTGTTTCATAGTCCAGGCTGTTATTTTGTGGCTGGCTGGCATAGCTGCCAGACGCTATATTACAGCCATGTTCCCCCAAGTAGCAGGTAGCTACCGCTGCCTTTCAGGGATACCGGCCGGTGACAGAAACAGTTTACCCTATCGGGTCACTCGGCTTTACCAGATATCAGGTAGTTCATGGATCCGAAAGAACGTCGTTCTAGTCCCCGCCAACCGATTAAACTCGCTGCTCAGCTGGATGTAGGCAGTGGTGACAATCTACCGTGCCAGATCGCCGACTTTTGCGCGGAAGGCCTGTTTGTACGTTATTCCGGGGAAACGTCCAGAAAACTGGATCAGGTGCTCTCACGGGGTGCCGAGGAACTGGTGGTACGCTTTCGCAGCCCTGATGGCCGTAAGCGCCATGAGCTTCATGTAAATATCAGGCGGCGGATAGAGGGCGCCATGGGCGTGAGTTTTACCCGCTCCAACCCGGAAGCCGTCAGCGCCATGCTGGAGCAATGTGGTGCCAACCGTCATCAGGACCGTGCGTCACTACGGGCACCCAGTGACAAGGTCCAGTTTGTTCTGCATCAATCCGCGAAGGCGGTGATTCAGTATATTGAGCCGTTGATGGATGCCTGTCTTGTGCAGATGACAACCGCCTTGCGGGATGCTGCCCAGAAGGCCGGTAATGACCAGCAGGCGAATGAGTACATGGACGCCTCTGGCCAGCTTCAGGCCCGTCAGCGGGTCATCTGGCATCAGATGGCGCGTAGCCTGGAATCGCCACTAAAGCCTGCTCCGAAGGGGTTTCCAGGGTCTGAATTGTCGGTTGTCGACAAGGGCGAGTTCGAAGACTGGCTGACGATTCGGGTGATGGTCACGAAGGCGGATACCCAATATCGGGGTGAATTGCTTCAGCTGAAGTTGCGGCTCGATAAACTGGGCATTGCCAATTCCACGGGGCATCATAATCCGTTGGGGCCTTCGCTGATCTGTGAGTCATTCCATGTTGGCTTGAGCCAGCTCAAGGCGGATCGCGAGGTAGAAAAAGTCTGCTTGCGTGTCTTCGAGAAATCGGTGCTGATGCACCTTGGGCCGCTGTACCGGGAGTTGAACAGCATCCTGATCCGCCATGGTGTGCTGCCGGACCTGGATCTCAGCAAGTATCTCAGTGAGCAGGCGCCAAAGACATCCGAACAGAGCGAGAAAAAACCAGCTCCGCCGACGGAAGCACGGCAACCGGACGACTCTGGAGCGGCGGTACAGCAGGCCCCGGCGCAAAAGAGCAGCCAGCAGTCATCCCGTAAGTCGGTGACCGAGTTTCGGGGCTATGCCAGCGCCGCCCAGAACGCTTTTGCCACGGTAAAAAACCTCCTCGGTACCCTGTCTGCCAGCCGCCTGGCAAGGGGCGACGTTGCTCCTGCTGATTTTTCCCCCGGTGCGAGGGAGCTGTCTGCCGGAGAGTTACAGAAGCAATTGCAGGAGCTCCAGGTACAGGCTGCGACGGTGGCTCCGGACCAGCCCTCCCTCCGCGAACGTGTCGTGGAAAGAGTGAAGGAAAGCGGTGAACATGCCCTGGGCGAAGAGCAACAGGGCACGCTGGACGTGGTGGACCGCTTCTTCAACAGTGTGGTGGAAAGCCCGAAACTCAGTGAATACGCCCAGTCGCGGATGCGCCAGCTGGAAGTGCCAGTGTTGAAAGTGGTGATGCGCGACCCGGAATTCTTCGACGACCAGGAAAGCCCGGTGCGCGGTGTGATGAACCGGCTGGCCCAGTTGGGTGTGAAAGGCGGCCGCATCAATCCGGTTGTTCAGCGGCGTATTGATGAGCTGATCCAGCGGATAGCCACCGATTTTGAGCAGGATACCAGCGTGTTCGAGAACGCGGTGCAGGAGTTGGACTCGCTGATTGATCGCCAGAACCTGGTCTACCGCCGCAACGTGGAAAGGGTAACGGCAGCAGCGGAGGGCGCCCAGAAGGTTTCTGAATCCAAGAAGGCGGTTGCCCGGGTGCTGGAGCTTAAACTGGCCGGGAAAAAAGTGCCGAAAGCCGTGGTCAGTCTGCTGGATGGCGGCTGGCGAGACCTGCTGTCGCTGACCTGGATACGCCAGGGAGAGGACAGCCCACTGTGGCAGGATTACCTGTCGGTGATCGATTCGCTGATGACCTTCGCGGAGGATCCGCAAAGCAATATCAATCTGCCCGAACTGCTGCGGGTGATCCAGGATGGGCTGGCGTCTATCTCCAGCAACCACATGCCGTCCTCCCAGATACGCGACGAGCTCAAGCAGTTCCTGGTGCGCAGCCCTGAAAACCCGCCCGAGATGGTGGAGATTCCACCGTCGAAAAGCGAGGACGACAAGCGTCAGGCAATGTCCGAGCGTGATCAGCGCAGCCTGCAGCGGTGGATCAACCGGGCACAGCAACTGCGTACCGGCGACTGGTTGCGGGATCAGGAAAAACCGGATGAACCCCAGTATATCCGCCTGGTATGGGTAGCCCGAGGCTTCAGTCGATTTGTATTCGTCAATCATCAGGGTATGCGCGTGGTCGAGCTGGCTCTGGAGGCTTTGGCCCAACACATGCGCAAAGGCATTATCGTTCCGGACAACCAGTACGACCGGCCCCTGGTGGATGAGAGCATCGACCGGATGGTGCGTAAGGTCTATGACCAGTTGTCGTGGGCGTCCACCCATGACGAGCTGACCGGCTTGCTGGGGCGCCGCGAATTTGAACGTATGTTGGATCAGCAACTGGCCAGGCGCGAGGACCAGCGGGCTCTTGTGTTGCTGGACCTGCGGCAGTTCCGTCTGCTCAACGATACGGCCGGCTATCAGGCCGGTGATGAAGCATTGCGCAGGGTGGCTGATGTGCTTCGCAGCCATGTTGGTGATGGCATGCCGCTGGCCCGGTTCTCGGGGAACGAGTTCGCGTTTATGTTGCCGGCGGAAAACGCCCTGGACGCGTCCCGTGGGATAGTTTCAGCCATAGAAGCCATGGAATTTGTTTTCGACAGTGGCAGTTACCATCTCTCTGCCAGTGTTGGCCTGGCACCTGAGTTGCCGGCGCTGGCAAATGCCGAACGTTGGCTGAAGGCGGCGGAGGAAGCCATGAAGTCGGCCAAGAAACGCGGCCATGGCAAGGTGATGGAATACACCCTGGATGCGCATGACCATGCCCGTCAGGAGCAGATTGCAGCGAAGGTGGCCAACCTTGGGGATCTCAACGAGGAGCGTATGTTGCTGCGTTGCCAGAAGATTATCCCGCTGCACGCGCGTACGTCCATGGCAGCGCAGTATGAGGTTCTCATCAGTATGTATGGTGATGACGGCAACCTTATCACCGGCAAGGATTTTGTCCGCATGGCGGAGCGTTATGATCGCATGCAGGCGGTGGACCGCTGGGTGGTGGGGCATATGCTGGACTGGCTGCGCGACCACGCACCGGATCCGAAGCACATGGGGGGGATTTGCATCAACCTTTCTGGCCACTCGTTGAATGATCAGCAGTTGATGGAGTTTATTTACGACAAGCTGAGCCAGAAGGACGCACCCATTGAACGACTGTGGTTCGAAATAACCGAGGCCTCCGCGATCAACGACATTCAGGGCATTTCAGAATTCATTGAGGAAATGAAGGAGCTGGGATGCCGTTTCTGCCTGGGGGATTTTGGCAGTGGGCCAACGTCGTTCCAGTTCATGCGCAGCCTGCCGGTGGACATGATCAAGCTGGACAGCGCCTTCACCAGCCAACTGGACACCAGTGAAACCGATCAGGCCATGGTGAAGTCCATGGTGGATATGGCGCACTACATGAAACGGGAAGTGATTGCTTCACGGGTTGAAACCCGCGCGGTTCTCGATATGCTGACCAGTCTGGGTGTGGATTACGCTCAGGGTTTCACCATCGAAAAGCCGCGGCTGCTGACCAGCCTGGACTGACTTTCCGGACCTCCTGCTTATGTCTAAACGCCATCCGATCATCGCGGTTACCGGCTCCTCCGGCGCTGGAACCACCACTACGGGTGAGATATTCAGCCGCCTGTTTGCCAGCGAAGGGCTGCGGGCCGCCATGGTCAGTGGTGACAGCTTCCACCGCTACAACCGTGAGCAGATGGCCCGCCTCGCGGCGAAGGGGCAGTTCGGTGAACGCAATCATTTTGCCCTGGCGGCGAACCATGTCGACAAGCTGGAAGCCCTGTTCTATGACTATGGGCACACCGGCAACGGCCAGTTCCGCCAGTATGTGCATGACGAAGACCGGCGGTTGATTGAGGCCGGCCACAAACCGGGTACCTTCACCCCCTGGGGACCGCTGGCGGCGGAAACCGATCTTCTGTTCTACGAGGGGCTGCATGGGGGCGTGGTCAGCGATGCCTACAACATTGCCCAGTACGTGGATCTGTTGGTGGGAGTGGTACCGATCGTCAACCTGGAATGGATCCAGAAAATTCACCGCGACACCAATAAGCGAGGGTACTCACAGGACGCCGTCGTTCAGACCATCGTCAACCGTATGGACGATTACGTGCACGATATTGTCCCTCAGTTCGCGCACACCCATGTGAATTTCCAACGCATTCCGCTGGTGGATACCTCCAATCCTTTTGTGGTCCGCGATGTGCCGACAGAAGACGAGAGCCTGATCGTCATCCGGTTCCGAGACCCATCGGAGGTGGATTTCCCCTATCTGTTGCAAATGATTGGCGGCAGCAGCCTGTCCCGGTACGACACGCTGGTCATCCCGGGAACCAAGCTATCGCTGGCCATGGATCTGACCATGCGCCCGCTGGTGCAGGAACTGATCGCCCATAAGCCCTTTGCCTGAAGGCCTTCAGGCCGTCAGGCGGCCGTCCCTGTAGTCCCGCAGAGTCTGCTCGATCTCTTCACGACTGTTCATCACGAACGGGCCATACTGCACCACAGGCTCGCCAATCGGTTTGCCGGCAATCAGCAGCACTCGGGCTCCGTTCTTACCGGCGCCAATGTGGACACTGTCACCTTCGGAAAGAATGCTTGCCGCTGAGCGTTTCAGGGGCTGGGGGTCTGTCGCTGAATGCAGGGACGCTTCTCCGGCGTACAGATAGAGCAGGCCTTCCAGTTCCGGATCGATCGGCAGCAGGGTTTCCTGTCCCGGTTCCAGGTGGATATCTGCATACAAAGGCCGTGTGCTACAGCCGGTGACGGCGCCCTGGTGTATCTGGCCGTCAACGGTCAGCTCTCCAGCCACCAGCTTGATAACTCCACCATCGAAGGTAATGGCTGGTATTTCATCAGGCTGGATATCGCGGTAACCCGCCGGTTTCATTTTCTCCGCAGCCGGCAGATTGAGCCACAGCTGGAAACCGCGCATTTGCCCCGATTCCTGCTGGGGCATTTCAGAGTGGACAATGCCCCGCCCGGCGGTCATCCATTGCACGCCGCCATTCTTCAGGTTGCCCCGGTTACCGAGATGATCCTCGTGCAGCATGTGCCCTTCGATCATGTAGGTCACCGTTTCAAATCCGCGATGCGGATGTGACGGGAAGCCGGCCATGTAATCCTGCGGTTGGTCGGAACCGAATTCGTCCAGCATCAGGAAGGGATCGAGACGGACGTTCTGCTGCTGTCCGAGGGAGCGCTTGATACGAACGCCGGCGCCATCGGACGTTTCGGTACCGGGAATAACCTGTCTGAGGGTTCGTTCTGTCATGACGGATCTCCTTCCAATGCCAAAAATCGCCGGGTTCAGGCGGTCAGGGTTTCAATGGCTCGTCCGGCCTCTTGCAGGGAATTCTCTTTTTTATCATCCCCCATATTCAGGCCCTCGGCGTAGACAAAGTGAACGTCCTTGAGGCCGATAAAACCAAGGAAGGATCGAATGAACGGCGTCTGGGAGTCGTTCGGCGTGCCGGCGTATAGGCCGCCGCGCGCCGCCAGGATGTACACCGGCCGATCTTCCAGAAGGCCAACAGGGCCGCTTGCCGTGTATCGGAAAGTGATGCCGGCACGGGCAATGTGGTCGAAATAGGCTTTCAGCACCGACGGTACACCGAAGTTGTACATCGGCACACCCATAACAATGACGTCTGCGTCGACAACTTCACTGATCAGCAAATCTGAATAATCGACGACGCCTTGCTGTGAGCCATCGCGGTCGTCCGCGTTGGTCAGGAAGGCACCGAACCGTTCAGCGTCCAGATGCGGTACCGGCTCTGCGGAGAGATCCCGATAGGTGGCCTGGATGTCGCCGTAGGTCTGCCGGAGCTGGTCCAGTGTCTGACTGACGAGTCTGGATGACTGGCCGTCCTGACCAAAAATGCTTGCGGTAATAATGAGAATATTCTTCATGTTCAGAGCCTCTTGGTTGATTAGAACGCTATGAGGCTATTGAACTGCGTGACGGGAGAAGATGAAATCGGAGAATCTTGGAATGGTTGTTCAGTTAAATTGAACAAGTTGGCCCGCGCCCCGGTAAGGCGCAGGCTCAATCTTTCTGTGCGTGTTACTACTCTACGTTGCGGGAGTAGAAAATCTCCAGCATTTCCCGGCGCAGACGATCCTCGATGGACTGTGCTTCCTGGGGGTCAAGATCGCTGGCATTGACTCCGAACACATAGTTATCCAGATCGAAATTCTTGAGCATCATCTTGGTGTGGAACAGGTTTTCCTGATACACGTTGACGTCAATCATCTGGTAGGCGTTCTGGGTGTCTTCGGTCAGGTAGTTCTGGATCGAGTTGATGTCGTGGTCGATGTAGTGCTTGGTGCCGTCCACGTCGCGGGTAAAGCCGCGCACACGATAGTCCACCGTGACCACATCGGAGTCGAAGCTGTGGATCAGGTAGTTCAGTACTTTCAACGGCGAGATCAAACCGCAGGTCGACACGTCGATATCCGCCCGGAAGGTGCTGATGCCTTCGTAGGGGTGGCTCTCCGGGTAGGTATGTACTGTTACGTGGCTTTTATCCAGGTGGGCCACGATGGCATCCGGCAGGGGGCCGGGTGACTCTTCGTTGTCCGGTTCACCGTTGCTGAGTTCGTGTTCGGCAATCAGCATGGTGACAGAGGCGCCGTGGGGCTCATAGTCCTGACGGGCAATATTGAGCACGTTGGCACCGATGATCTTGACCACGTCGGTGAGGATCTGGGTCAGGCGTTCGGCATTGTACATCTCATCGATGTAGTCAATGTAAGCTTCACGTTGCTCTTCGGTCTGCGCATAACAGATGTCGTAGATGTTGAAGCTCAGTGATTTGGTCAGGTTATTGAAACCATGTAACTGTAGTTTGGTTTCCATGTTCAGCCCCCCCAATTGTCTGGAGATGAATGTCAGTGGTCATGTCTGTCTGATGCATGCCACCAAGGCCGCCACCGATAACTGACCGGATTGTTTACCTTTTGCGCAGACCGGCGGAGAAGGGTGCGTATTATGCACATCGACCTTCAATTTGGGTAGAGTACGGGGCAACATTCTAGCATCCGTAATAACCGCCGGTTTGCCACAGACTGGCAGGCCGCTGTGACCGCGTTGTGGGAACCTGTTGTTTGCCGGTTCAGGCGGTGTCGCGTATCTCATGGCTGTGGGTGATGGCAACGCCCGCCTTTTCCAGCATGATAGACGCAGAGCAGTACTTCTCTGCCGACAGGCTGACGGCCCGCTTCACCAGGTTTTCCTTGAGGTTGTTTCCGGTGACCACGAAATGCAGATGGATGCGGGTGAACACTGCCGGAACGGCGTCGGCCCGCTCCGCTTCGAGTTCGGCATGGCAGGCGGTGACGTCCTGACGGCTTTTCTGCAGAATGCTCATGACGTCGAAGGACGAGCAGCCGCCCAGCCCCATCAGCATCATTTCCATGGGGCGTGGCCCCAGGTCCTTGCCGCCATGGTCGGGTGGCCCGTCCATTTGCACCGAGTGGCCGCTGCCGCTGGTTGCCCGGAAGCTGGCGTCGCCGGTCCAGTCAATGGTTGCTTTCATCTGATTTCGCGCTCCGAGTGGGATATAACGTACGATTGGCAGCGATGCTAGCACATCCCGTCAGCACCAGCAGCCCGCTGAAAAGCAGCCCCGCTGATGTGGTCTATAATGTTTCAGGTTGCCGAAACCGGGCCATCTTGTTATAAGTTGCGCTCATAATGAATAAACCCGCAGGGAAAGCAGGGTGAATAAAAACATTGGGATCCCGCCAGTACAAAGGAGGCATGACTCGCACTATGGCCACTATCGTCAAGCCGGTTGAGCAGAAAACCAAGCATCTGGACTATTTTCTTTCGCAATGCCATCGCCGGCGTTACCCTGCCAAGAGCACCATTATTTATGCAGGGGACAAAAGCGATTCCCTGTTTTACATCGTCAAGGGCTCCGTTACCGTCATTATTGAAGACGACGATGGCCGCGAGATGATCATGGCTTACCTGAACGCTGGGGATTTCTTCGGTGAAATGGGGCTGTTCGACAACATGGATTCGCGCAGCGCCTGGGTAAAGGCGAAGACGGAGTGCGAAGTTGCCGAGATCAGCTATACCAAGTTTCGTGAAATCGCCCAGCAGGACCCCAGGGTTCTGTACTTCATCGGCGAGCAGATGGCCTCACGTCTGCGCCAGACCACCCGCAAGGTGGGTGATTTGGCTTTCCTGGACGTGACTGGACGGGTTGCCCGCACCCTGCTGGACCTGTGCAAGGAACCGGACGCCATGACCCACCCTGATGGCATGCAGATCAAGATCACCCGCCAGGAGATCGGTCGGATCGTGGGTTGCTCCCGGGAGATGGTCGGGCGGGTTCTGAAAACCCTTGAAGACCAGGGCCTGGTGCGAGTCAAGGGCAAGACCATGGTGGTGTACGGTACCCGCTAAAACCGATTACCACCCTGTCCCGAAAGGCCGCTGGAACCAGCGGCCTTTTTCGTTGTATGGGGCAGCTCAGGGGTGTGCAGCCACGAATGTGCGGACGGCACGAGATACGGCTTCGGGTTCCGTCAGTGGCGCCCAATGGGTTGTATCCAGCGTTTGCAGGGTTAATTTTCCGGTCCAGCGAACCAGATGCTCGTTCAGTTGAGGGCGCACATATGCGTCCCTGGTCGGGATGATTACCTGGACCGGACAGCGCGCCACCCGGGTTCGTGGCCGCAGCAACCGGGTCAGGAAGTTCGCCCGGTAAAGCTTGACCCCATACAGCCCGTCGGACTTCTGGGAGGCGCTGAACCTGGCATCGGCAACCTGCTCATGATGCTTCAGGTACCCTGGCCAGAGCCTGTCGAGGCCGGCTTTCCAGATCATTTCCGGGATCACAGGCACTTGGAACAGGAACACGTACCAGGAGCTTGTGAGTTGCTGGAGTACCTTCGCTGCCCCTGCCAGCCCGGGTGTTTCCAGCTGTTTCCGGAGCCAGAAGCCGATGTGGTCCAGACAGGGGCCGGAAATGGAGGTGTAGGAGCGAATGCGATTCTGCAAGGGCTCTCCGGTGACGGACTCCCAACTCTGGATCGCCCCCCAGTCATGCGCGATCAGGTGGAACTCGCGTCCGGGGATCAGGGTGTCTACCACCGCTTGGAGGTCGTCGGCCAGCAGGGCCAGGCGATAATCCCGGGTTTTTCGGGGCTTGCCGGACTTGCCGGCACCACGGACATCGTAACGGATCACCAGATACTCCTGGCTCAAGGCGGCGCTGACCTTGTCCCAGACCTGAAGATTGTCCGGGTAGCCATGAACCAACACCAGCGGCGTCGAGTCCGGATGGCCTTCGGTAACGGCATGGATAGTGAGCCCGCCGCTGTGCACCCAGTGTGTTTGATTATTGCCCACAATCAATACCTGCCCTGTGTTTGAGAGTCAGGTCAGGGTAACCATCCTGGCGCCGACGCCGGATAGCAGGGCGGGCCAAACACCGGGCCAAAGGTGTCAGTCCACGAGAGCTACGGACTTTATTTGCATCCACACGGTCTTGCCGGGTTCAAGGCCGAGCTGGTCTACGGAGCGGGTGGTCAGCCTTGATAACAGCGGGGTTGGCCCCGCCAGAAGCCGGACAAGGCTAACGCCCGGCGCCACATCCGGATCGACCTGATCGATGATGGCCGGAACCAGGTTCTGGATGCTCTGGTCGGAATGCTCAGCCAGCGCGAGGCTGATATCCCTCGCCAGGACCTGCACACGAACCCTGTCTCCCGGTGTCAGCCGGTCGTCCTGGCGCAACCACAGTTGGCCCCCGTCGAACCTGAACAGGGCCAGATGCCAGCGTGGGTCCAGATGGTCGATCCGTCCTTCCAGCAGAACCCCGGCATCGTCTTCCAGTCGAAAGGGGTTGTTGGTGCGGGCGAGCGTTTCCTGCAGCGGGCCCTGGGCCACCACCCGGCCATCCTCCATCATCACGATGTGGTCGGCCAGGCGGGCGACCTCTGGCGTGGAGTGGGACACGTAGATGATGGGAATCGCGAGGGTGTCCCGGAGCCTCTCGAGGTAGGGCAGGATGTCCTGTTTACTGGCTCGGTCCAGAGCAGACAGCGGCTCATCCATCAGTAACAGCCTTGGACTGGTCAGCAGTGCCCGCGCAATCGCGACCCGCTGGCGCTCACCGCCGGAAAGTCCGGCCGGCATGCGCTCCAGGAGGGATTCCAGGCCAAGCCAGCGAACGGCGTCATCGAATCTGATCTGTCGTTCGCCGGCGGGAATACGGCGGTAACCGAACTCCAGGTTCCTGCGGACGTTCAGGTGGGGAAAAAGCTGGGTTTCCTGGAACACGTACGCCAGGGCGCGCTTGTGTACCGGCCGGACGAACTCTTCCGTCTGCCAGGGTTCGCCCAGAACGGTCATGGTTCCGGGCGCGTTCTGAAGGCCTGCCATGCACCGAAGCAGCGTGGTCTTGCCGCAACCGGAGTGCCCGAACAGGGCGGTAATGCCGGTACCCGGGAGGGTCAGGTCAACGTCCAGGTCGAACCCCGGAAAGGCACACCGGAAGCGGGCATGGATAGTGGCGGTCATCTGAGAGCTCCCGCGCGGGCTTTGCCGTTAAGCGCGTAGAGGGTCACCAGAACCACAAAGGAGAACACCACCATGCCGGCGGACAGCCAGTGGGCCTGGGCGTACTCAAGGGATTCCACGTGGTCGTAGATGGCCACCGACAACACCTTGGTTTCACCCGGGATGTTGCCACCGATCATCAGGATCACGCCGAACTCACCGATGGTGTGGGCGAAGGTGAGCACGGAGGCGGTCAGGAATCCGTTTCTTGCCAGGGGCACGGCGATAAACAGGAACCGCTCCCACGGGGCGGCACGAAGGGTTGCGGCGGCTTCCATGAACCCCTCGCCTACGGCTTCAAAGGCATTCTGCAGAGGTTGAACGGTGAATGGCAGGGAGTATATGACCGACGCCACCACCAGGCCCTCAAAGGTAAATGGCAACAGGCCGATCCCGAGGGACTGTGTTATCTGGCCAACCCAGCCGTCAGGCCCCATGACCAGCAACAGGTAGAAACCGAGCACTGTGGGTGGCAGCACCAGGGGCAGGGCGACGATCGCTGCAACCGGCTGGCGCAGCCAGCGCCGGGAGCGGGCCAGCCACCAGGCGATGGGCGTGCCAATGAGCAGCAGCAACAATGTGGTGGTCGTGGCCAGCCTGAGTGTCAGCCAGACCGGGTCCCAGTAGGTTTCAAGCATCAGTCAGCCGTGTCGTAAGCGGGGTCATAGCCATAGCCCCGGATCGTGGCGATGGCAGTGTTCGATTTCAGGAAGTCCATCCAGGCCAGGGCTGCCTCATTGCTGGTTCCCCGGTTCAAAAGGATAGCCTGTTGGTCAATGGGTTGGTAATAGTCCTGGGGCACGTTCCAAAGGGAGCCTTCCTTGTCGTCCCAGGATGTTACCTGAGACAGGGCTACAAAGCCGGCCTGGGCGTTGCGGCTGACCACAAACTGAAAGGTCTGGGCGATGGAATCGCCACGAACCAGCTTCGCCTGCAGTGCCTGCCAATGGCCTAAATGTTCCAGAACCTGTTGTGCTGCAAGGCCGTAGGGCGCGGTCTTCGGGTTTGCCATGGCCAGCCTTGCGAACGTTTGCTGGGCCAGGTAGCTCTCAGCGTCCCCGAAAGCGTCCGGGGTCGGGCTCCAAAGCACCAGCTTGCCCCGGGCATAGGTGAAGCGGGTATTGGGGGCGCCGGCCCGCGCCTTCTCAATAAGCGACGGTCTGCGTGCATCGGCGGCCATGAACACGTCGAAGGGCGCACCGTTCCGGATCTGGGCGTACAGCTTGCCGGTGGACCCGAAGCTGGCTGAAACCGTGTGGCCGGTCTTGGCTTCAAACTGTTTGGCCAGTTCGCGGGTGGTGTCGGTGAAATTAGCAGCAACGCCGAGGCTGACTTCACCGGCCATGACCGGGAGGCTGGCTATTGGAAAAAACAGCAGCGTGGCAATGCGTAAGAGGCAGACTCTTGGTAGATGATCCGCTGACGTGGATTGGTACATAACCGTTTTCAGTGACTCCAGATTCAGTTCTGCTTGCGCGCCAACTTAAACATCATCTCGGGAGCGACACGCTTGACCCAAAGCGCTGCCATTTCCTTGCCCTTGCCGACGGGAATCTCGCGTTTTCCCTTGGCCAGCGCACTGACGATGACATCCGCGCACTCGCCGACGTCCATGCCACCGGCAATGTTCTCGTCTTCCTCGCCGAAGGCAGAGCCATCGGCCGCCAGGGCATTGAGGGAAATGTCCGTGCGGATAAATCCGGGGGTGATGGTGGAGACCAGAATGCCATCGTCTTCCACCTCGGCCCGCAGGGCGTCGAAGAAGCCCATCACCGCGTGCTTGGCGGCACAGTAGCCGGTGCGCAGGGGGACGCCGACTTTACCGGCCACGCTGGCGGTCACCGCCAGGTGTCCGGATTGGCGCTCTAGCATATGGGGGAGCACGGCCTTGGTCAGCGCAATCTGCCCCATCACATCCACATCCAGTAGCTTCTGGTACACCGACAGCTCGGTATCCTTGCACAGAGAGCGTTGGGAAAGGCCGGCGTTGTTGATCAGCAGGTCGATCTGGCCGAAGTGACTGATGACGTGGTCGGCAGCTACCGGAAGTGAGGGCAGGTCGGTAACGTCAAGAGGCAATACCAGCATGTTTTCCGGGGCGGCGCCGGCATCAATGCAGTGCTGGCGGACCCTCTCCAGCTCTGGCTGGCGTCGCGCCGAAAGAACAACTCTTGCATTTTCGCGCGCAAACCTGGCTGCCAGGGCCTCACCAATGCCGGACGAGGCGCCGGTGATCCACACGACTCTGTTGGTAAACATGGGCTTACTCCGATTAGTTGGGTGGCATTGATCTTAGCGCCCCGGGCCGGTCGGCGTCATGTTTTTACGCGCCGGAGTCTGTCCCGGTACGCAGGCAGTCGAGGATGTGGTGCCAGACCGCGTCAGCATTGGTTTCATTGACCAGTTCGTGACGGGCGCCGGGAAACAGACGGTCGGAGGCAACGAGCAGGCCGGCGCCACGAAGGTTGGCAACATGCCGGTTGAAACCGTGTCCCATCTCGCCAACCGGGTCGCTGTCACCGGCCAGCAGGTGTATCGGAAGGTCCTTGCGCCATGTTTTTGGATTGATGGTCAGCATGCCACCAATGAAGTCGGACCATAGGCCTGCCGTGCAGGGAAAGCCGCAGAGTGGGTCTCTCAGGTAGCGGTCCACCTGTTGCGGGTCGCGGCTGAGCCAGTCATGGCTGGTGCGATTGGGGGAGAACGCTTTGTTGAAGGCACCGAAGGTCATATTGTCGATCAGGCGGCTGTGGTGCCGTTTCCCGCGCAGTGCCCGGAGAGAGCGGACCAGTGCCAGGGAGGCCCGCAACTTCGGTTTGTCGATACGATTGGTCGCGCAGAGGATCAGTCTGTCGATCTGGTCACCATACTGCTGGCTGAAGGCCTGGGCGATGAACGAACCCATGCTGTGGCCGAACAGCGTTAGCGGGAGGTCGGGGTGTTGCTTTCTGGCATGGACAACGACTTGCTGCAGGTCGTCCACTACTTTCTGCCAGCCCTTGTGGTCGGCGTAATGGCCAAGGTCAGTTTCGGGGCAATGCGGTCCGTGGCCTCGATGCTGGATCGCAATCACCGATACCCCCTGCTGGTTCAGCCAGAGCGCCAGCGGCTGGTAGCGGGCTGCATGCTCCGCCATGCCGTGGGCAATGACCAGCACGGCCGACGGGGCCTCCGCCGCCCACGACAGCAACGGAATTCGATGGTGATCGGGGCTGTTGATGAAACTTTCCTGCAGGTCCATGTTGGTCGATTCCGGGCGGGTTGTTGGCGTAAACGGGAGTCTAGCCGGAAATCGGGCCTTAATGTGAGACGGAGCCGGAAAATCCGGCTTTTGTGGCGCTAGTCCGCGTCCCGATCCCATTCGGGTGGCTTCCACAGGTGCTTCAGGCGGGCTTGCAGGCCGCCTGGTCGGGCCATGGCCCGGAACAGGTCCACGTACTCGTGGGTCCACAGCACTAGCAGGTTCCTGGAGTGTATCGGTCGGGTAATGCCGTAGTCCGGTGGTGCCTGTTCGTCTTCGGCGACAAAGGTGCCGAACAGTCGGTCCCAGACGATCAGAGTGCCACCGTAGTTGCGGTCGATATAGCCGGGGTTGCGGCCATGGTGAACCCGGTGATGGCTGGGGGTGTTGAGCACGGTTTCCACCCAGCCTGGCAGTTTGCCAACCAGCGTGGTGTGAATGAAAAACTGGTACACCAGTGAGAGGGCATAAGCCACGCCGATCCACACAGGATTGAAGCCGATCAACGCCAGGGGCACATAGAACAGCCACATGCCGTTAAAGATATTGGTGGCATTCTGGCGCATGGCGGTGGAGAAATTCATACGCTCGGAGGAATGGTGGACCACATGGGCGGCCCAGAACCAGCGTATGCGGTGGCTGGAACGGTGCATCCAGTAAAAACAGAAATCCACTCCAACAAACGTCAGAAGACCCGTTGCCCAGTTCAGTTCCAGATCCAGCAGGCGGTGATGGTAGAGGAATGCGTATACGGGAAAGGCGATCAGGCCCGCGAACAGCAACTCTGTCAGTTGGTAGCCGGCACCCAGGGCAAAATTCCGCAGGGCTTCCGGTATGTCCATGCGCGTGGGGTCGTGGCGAATCCGCAGGTACTCCCACAGGGTGACGGCAATAAACACCGGCGTAGCGACAACGAATATCAGTTGGCGTTCGTCCAGTGCCAGCCAGGGGGCGAGGGTGTTCCAGAGGGGCAGCAACCCGCTCTCCTCAAGAACCGCCCTCATCATGTCCATCAATGCCATGGTGAAACCGTATTGTGATTGTAGGTGTGACTGTATTCTGCGCCGATGGCGATGCCATAAATTGACAATAAACGCCACAAAATTGATAATTAGTGCCAACAATGAATGACGCAGCGCGTGGAGGACGGTGAACCATGGCCAAGGTAATGCGGGTAACCGGTGCCTGGACGGGACTGCTATCGGACTGGCTTGAACAGGAGGGACTGGAGAATGCCCCGGTCAGGATAGCGCTGGCGCGCTGGGCGTCGGAAGACAACGTACCGGTGCCGGTGTGGCGTGACCTGCTGGCGCAGGGACTGGCTCTGGCGCCTCAGTATGCCGCTCCCGAGCTAAAGGTGGGGGCCTGTGTGCGTCCTGCCCATGTGGGTGTGCTCGGCTATCTGGTGCTGGCGTCCGACACCCTCGGCGAGGCCATGTTGGCCTACCAGCGCTACGAAACCCTGTTTTATGGTGCCAGCCTGGCGGAAATCGAGGTCGTCGGCGATCAGGCGGAAATGCGCTGGCCGCCCTCGGAGAATGAGCTTGGCCAGCAGGCGGACGGCGCTGCAATTGCAGCATTGGTGACCTTTATGCGTCGCCAGATTGATCAGCCCCCTCCGCCCTCGCTAGTGAGTTTTCTGGGTGACGTCAGTGCTGAGGCGGCCAGGGAATACGAACGGTTTTTTGGCTGCTCGGTGACCTGGAACGACAGCCATGTGCGAGTCCGGTTTCCGCTGCATTACCTCAGCCTGCCCATGCCCCGGCGAGACCCGACACTTCGCGAGTTGCTGGACCGGCAGGCCCGTGCCCTGCTGCGGGCGTTGCCGGAGGCGTCACAGGCGGGCTCGGGCATTGATCGCCAGCTACAGCAGGTACTGCTGAAACTGTTGTCTGATGGCGAGCCCACCCTTGCGCGTGCATCCCATGCCATGCACATGTCACCGCGAACGCTGCAGCGACGCCTGGCCCGGTATCAGTTGAGCTGGCAGCAGTGGCTCGATCGGAACCGGGAACAGCTGGCGCGACAGTACCTGGACGACACCTCACTGACGCTGACCGACATTGCTCTGCTGTTGGGCTTTTCCGAGCAAAGTGCTTTTACCCGGGCCTACCGCCGCTGGACCGGCAATTCACCCGGCCGAGAGCGCCGTCAGTGGCTCAGCGATTAGCAGCATAGACCTTTTCCAGCGTGTGGATCTGTGGCTGCCATTGATCCAACCAGGCCTGGATGTCTTTGGGGATTTTCGCCGGTTTGGGCCAGGGCACCGGGTATTGGCCGGGCTGGAACATGGGTGCGAACAAGGAGGCCGCGGCGAGGTCGGCGCGGGAAAAGCTGTCTCCAGCCAGGTAGGGCTTCTCCTGGTAGGCATTCGCCAGTTCGGTCAGGTAGCGCTCCATGGTTTCCCGCGACTGCGCGGCGGTTTTCTCGTTGATCTTCATCCATTTGCGCATGACCTCGTCCACCCGGCTGAAGGCCAGTCTCAGTAGAATCCGATTGTAGAAGGGCGTGCCCGCAGCCAGCATGGGAACGACCACCTTGGGGCGTTGCAGGAAGTGGTGGTAGGAGTAACAGCGCACGCTGGGGCCGGCTTCGTCGTCCAGCCGCTGTTCCCAGGACAGCGCGGCCTCGCGGGCCTGCGGGTCGGTCGGCGTCAGCGGGTTCTCGGGAAACGTGTCGTCCAGATAGTCAATGATGGCTTTCGATCCCTGAACCCGGTGACCGTCATGGTCCAGTACCGGTACCGATGAATCAGCGCCCGTCAGTTTGCGGATGGTGTTGATGTGCTGGCCGGGCAGAAGGCTGATGGCTTCGTAGCTCAGACCTTTGTGATCCAGGGCCCAGCGAGCCTTTTCGCAGTAGTGTGAAATAGCAAACTGGTAGAGTTTTATCGCCATGACGTGGAATGCTCCCGGGTGTTTTGATGGCCTAAGCGTAATGCTTAAAGACAGGAAATGGTAACGGCTCTGCTTTAAAATCGGCAGCCATCATGGATAATCTGCAACTGTTACAACCACAGGGAATGAGGAATAAACAATGAAAGGAATCGCCGCCTCTTTGCCGGCCTTGGTCAGCATCCTGCTGGTCGCGGGCTGTGCATCCACCGAGGATCAACGCGCCGGTGACGGCCTTGCCGTCAATACCATGGCATGCGGCCAGACTGATATAGGCCTCGACTACCACGAAGACCGCAGTGGTCTGACGATAACGTTCGGCAGCGACAAAATGGTGTTGAAGCAAAAGGAAAGTGCCTCCGGTGCGCGCTTTGTGGACCCCGACAACGATGGCACCCAGTTCTGGAACAAGGGTAACACTGCCACATTGACAATAGACGGGCAGGCGTTGCCGCTATGCCTGGTTCCGGGCGCTGTCGAGAAGCCGTTTATCGCCCGGGGGAACGAGCCGTTCTGGCGGGCAGTTCTTGAGCCGGGGCAACTGGTGGTGGAGCAAATGGGCAAGGAGCCGATTGCACTACGCTACGAGGTTGTCGAGAGCGCGACCACGGGACGTACTTTCGAGGCTGAAGGTGATGGCGTTCGGGTATCGCTGAAGACAGCAAGCCAACTGTGTCGCGATTCCATGACCGGCATGCCCTATCCTCGACAGGTGCGGCTGGCCGTAAACGGAGAAGAATCCCAGGGCTGCGGAGGGGATCCTGAGCGGTTGCTTCGGGGAACCGAATGGGTTGTTGAAGACATTGGCGGCCGCGGGATTATTGACAGTTCCCGGGTGACACTGAACTTCCTGGCGGATCAGCGTGTGGCAGGGCGTGCGTCCTGCAATCAATTCAGCGGTGGATGGAATTTGACGGGTGAAGGGCTCGAGTTCACCCGGATGGCGTCCACCAAAAAGGCTTGTGCCCCGGCGCTGATGAACCAGGAAGACCGATTCCTGTCGCTGTTGGGTGAGGTTCAACGCTTCGACATCGGCCGGCACGGTGAGTTGCTGCTGGTGACCGGAGATGGACCTCTGATCAGGGCATTTCAGTCCACAGACTGAGTCCGTACTGGTCCAGGATCTGCTGTACCCGGCCGCTGTCCATGAGTTGTCGGGTGCCTTCCGTTAAGAGTTTCGCAAGTTCTTTTGCGTCTTCCCGTACCGGGGAAAACGCGACGAAGGCATCGATTTCGTCGACCAACCCTGCTTGCCGTGGCGCGGGGACAGTGTCGTTGTTGTTCATTTCCCACCAGGCCATCACGTAGATATCTTCCGCAAAAATGTCAGTACGGTGTTGGTCCAGCAGGTAGATGGCCCGATCAAGGGGTGACGGCCCCGCGATCACCCAGATTCGTTCCGGGTTGGCCTGATGCTCCTCAATGTACTGGTCCAGCTCATCGGTATAGGAGTACCCATTGATGACCAGCAGCTTCTGGTTATGGAGCGACGCCAGCCCGTCGTATACCCAGCGGTTGTCAGGGTGGGTAAATAGCGCAATGGCTGAGCGCCCCTGGGGGGTGTCTGGAAACACGAAATCCGGGGCATCGGTTGTGAAGGCACCGACCACTGCGTCCAGTTGACCTTCACGCGTTAATTGCAGCGCCCGTGCCCAGCTAACGTTGACGTACTCCACGGTATAGCCGGCTTCGCCAAGGACCTCGCGGGCAATGTCCACCATGTAGCCCTCGCGATCGCTCCCCGCTTCGCAGTTATGGGGGCACCAGGGATCGGATGCGATAACGATCGTCCGGGGCCGGGGTGTCGTATTGGAAAGGGCAGCGGACAGGGCCTCATTGGTTGGCGTCTGCGTGTCGACGTCTGAAGAAGGGCTCTCTTCGTCAGGAGGAGGTGAGCAGCCGTGCAACAGGAGTACGGTTAGTAGAGCCACTGCCAGTCTGGGCATGATCGTTGTCTGGGGCACCGCGAAGCTACGGCGACCTATTTATAATAGCCCGTCTGTCACGCTGCTGTCATCCAGGAGCCCACCTCCACCGGGATGGCCCCCGATCAGTAACGGCTGCGATTGTCTCCTTCCGATGCATCGACCGGCACCAGTGCCTTGACCAGTTCTTTCATCTCGAGAATGCCTACCTGGTTGCCTTTTTTGACCACCCGATAGACAAGGTCGGTATCGCCGTCGGATCTTGCGATCACCGACTCCAGGTTGTCCCGATCGGAAATGTCGCCGGCACTGTCAGCGGGAGGTTCCGTGGTTTTTGCCATCACGGAACGCACTCTCAGAACCCGTGCACGATTGATGTCGCTGATGAAATCCGTAATGTACGGATCGTTGGGATGCATGAGAATTTCCTGGGGTTCGCCCTGCTGGACGATGTGTCCGTCCTTGAGGATAACCAGGTGGTCCGCCAGCTTTAGCGCCTCGTCCAGATCGTGGGTGATGAACACCACGGTTTTCTTCAGTTCCTCCTGCAACTCCAGCAGCAGGTCCTGCATGTCGGAGCGAATCAGCGGGTCCAGGGCGGAGAAGGCCTCGTCCATCAGCATCACGGGCGAGTTGGATGCGAGTGCCCGTGCAATGCCCACGCGCTGCTGCATACCGCCGGATAGCTGGTGCGGGTATTGGTTTTCGTTGCCTTCCAGCCCCACCCGGGCGAGCCATTTCTTGGCTTCGTCCTCGAAGTCCCGCACCGTATGGCCTCTTACCAGCAGCGCCATGCCGGCGTTCTCCAGCACGGTCTTGTGGGGAAGCAGGGCGAATTTCTGGAAAACCATCGACATTTGTTTACGCCGTAGCTTCCGCAATCCGTCCTCGTCGAAGGCGAGTACGTTTTTGCCATCCACCTTGATCTCACCGGCAGTGGGTTCGATCAGCCGGTTGAGATGGCGTATCAACGTGGACTTGCCTGAGCCCGACAGACCCATGATGACGGTGATCTCGCCTTCTCGCATATCCACGTTGATATCCTGGAGACCCAGTACGTGGTTGTGCTTTTCCAGCAGTTCGGCCTTTCCCATGCCCCGGCGGACATACGCCAGGGCGACATCGGGAATGGGGCCGAAAATCTTGTAGAGGTTCCGGATGGAAATCTTGATATCCCGGTCCACGATTCGCTCCCTTACTGTTTCTGTGAGGCGTTGATGCGCGCCAGTGAGGCCTTGGTTACCCGGTCAAGGATCACCGCCAGAATCACGATGCCAAGGCCGGCAACCAGCCCGACACCCAGCTCCAGGTTGCGAATGCCCTGAAGCACCAGCACCCCGAGCCCCGGTGCCGACACCAGGGAAGCGATAACAACCATCGCCAGGCTCATCATAATGGTCTGGTTTACACCCGCCATAATGTTGGGCAGCGCCAGTGGAATCTGGACCTTGAAGAGTTTCTGCTGGCTGGTCATCCCGAAGGCGTCAGCGGCTTCGATCACATCCTTGTCCACCAGGCGGATACCCAGGTTGGTGAGACGGATGACCGGCACAATGGCGTACAGGATGATGGCAATGCCGTAGAGCTTGGACTCGGTCACGCTGAACAGGAAGATCAGCGGAATCAGGTACACAAAGGGCGGCAGTGTCTGCAGCATGTCGAGCACGGGAATGGTCAGGCGCTGCATCATGTCGCTGCGGGACATGGCAATGCCGATGGGCACGCCCAGCAGCACACAGAGGAACGCGCAGACAAAGATGATCGACAGCGTCTCCATCGCATACTGGTAGTAGTCAATAAAGGCCAGCAGAACCAGGCTGCCCGCCACAAATCCCACCAGTTTCCAGGATTTGGTGACGACAAACACCACGGCCAGCAGCGCCGGTATCACGATCCACCAGGGCGTGTTCAGCATGCCGTAGAGTGTCCCGTCCAGAAACCAGCTTAGTGGTTGGGTCAAAGGGTCCAGAACAACACTCAGACTGTCCTTGATGGACAGGAAGCCCTCTTCAAGACCTTTTGTCAGTTCCCTGGATTTGGGGAAGGCCGCGCAGGACTCGTTAAGCGCGTCCATGGATGGAAAAGGCAGGTCCCATAGTGACTCTGCTTCGGCGTCCGTTCCTTTGGTTTTTTGCAGCAACGCCGCCATTGACATGGGGGCATCACTTTGGCCGTCAGAGCACCAGTCTTCCAGACCCAGTGATGAAAACACGAAATCGTAGGTCGCCATTTGCGGTCAGTTCCCAGAAGCGTTCAGATGAAAATGGGTAATGTGAGTTCGCCTGTTCGGTTTGACAGGGCCGGGAGACGGCCCTGTCAGGGTAGGTGGAGAGATTACTCTCCCAGCACCGAAGCCAGGCGTTTCTTGGCCGAATCGTTCAGCCAGCTTGACCACTCGTCGCTGTTGTTGCTCAGGAAATACACGGCCGCTTCTTCTGCCGACGCGTTGTTGGAATCCATCCACGCCAACAGGGCGCTCATGGTGTCGGTTTTGAATGTCAGCTTGCTGAGCATTTCCGCAACTTCCGGCTCACGATCCTTGAAGTCCGTGGTCACGGACGTCAGTACGGTGGCGGCAGGAAATTCAGACACGCCAGGGTTGTCCGCTTCCTGGGTCTGATTACGGGTATGAACCTCCGGCTTGTAATCACCCAGTTCGACGCGGGTCATGTCGAACTTGCCGAGCGGGACAGTGGGGCCCCAGTAATAGCCAAACCAGGGCTCTTCAGACTGCACGGCGGAGGCCATTGACGAGGCCAGGGTTTCACCGGAACCGTGGTTGAACACCTCAATGCCAGAGCTTTCCAGGTCGAGCGCCCTAACCAGGTTGTCACTGACCACACGACAACCCCAGCCACTTGGGCAATTGTTGAAGCGGTTGTCCACCAGTTCCGGATTAGCCATGACACCTTCGATGGTGGTCAATTCGGGGTGCTTCTCGGCCAGGTAGGTTGGAATCCACCAGCCTTCAACGCCACCGGGCTCCAATACTTTGGTCAGACGCTCGATCTTGCCCTGTTCTTCCAGTTCCAGGTAGGCCTCACCTGCGGAGTTGAGCCACAGTTCGGTAACGATGTCCGGTTCACCATTTTCGGCGACTGAGGTAACAGCGGGGACGGTGTCGGAGGGAACCACGGTGACATCACAGCCGTACCCCTGCTCCATGATGAATTTGGCGACGCTGGTGACAACTGTGTTGGATGCCCAGCCCATTTCGGTGATGGAAACTTCACCGCAATCGGCCTGAGCAAGTGCAGGCACGGACATCGCGCAAAGCAGCGCGACTGGCGTTAGCTTTCGCATGATTGGTTCTCCTTATGGATTTTGAAAATACGCGGAAACAGATCCGCTGGAGCGGTTCTGAAGACCGCTCTAGAGGTGAAGACGCCGTATTGATACTGCGTTTTCAGAGGGCAAGACAAATGTTGTGACCTCGGTTACTACGTATCTTTAGAGTAACGCCCTGAGCGTGAGTTACAAGCCATTCATGTAAAATGTCGCCAGAAAATGCACATGCTTTCCGGTGTTTTGAGCCCCAGTGTCAACGAATTGAAGCAATTCAGCAGTAGTTTGAAGGGTTGTCTGAAACGGGAGAGCCCCATGACCGAGTTGCGCAAACTGACCCCCCATTCTGCTATTCCTGCCGAACAGGCCCGTCGGGATAGCCGCCAACGCCATCTGCTGAGAACCTTTCTGCCGGAGATGATTCGTCTTGAGCGTGTGCTGGCGGAAGCGCCGGGACAGGTTACTGTGAAGACGCTCTCTCGGGTTGCGCTGAAACACATTGACCTTCCGATCTACCGGGTTGACCTCGGCAGCGAGGCACCCGATGCGCCAGTGGTGATGCTGGTGGGTGGCGTTCACGGTCTTGAACGCATCGGCAGCGAAGTCGTCATGGCCTGGTTGCGCAATCTGCTGGCAAGGATGTCCTGGGACGGGCATCTCCAGGCCCTGCTGAAAAAAGTGCGGGTTACCCTGCTGCCCATCCTCAACCCCGGCGGCATGTACCTGAATCAGCGCAGCAATCCCAACGGGGTCGACCTGATGCGCAACGCACCGATCACCGCCCAGGACCGCAGTGCGTTCCTGTTGGGCGGGCAGCGCTTCTCCCCGCGCCTGCCGTGGTTCATTGGTGATCCCGAGCAGGGTATGGAAGCGGAGAACCAGGCCCTTGAGTCGGTGATCTCGGAGCTCCTGCCAGGCCGTCCATTCAGTGTCGCGCTGGACTGTCATTCCGGTTTCGGCTGGCAGGACCAGATCTGGTTCCCCTATGCCTACCGTCGTCGCCCCATGCGACGGATCGAATCGGTGATGGCATTGAAGCTGATCTGGGAGCAGGCATGGCCGGAACACAACTATCGCTTCGAGCCCCAGTCCCGTCATTACCTGACCCACGGTGATCTGTGGGACTATTTCTACAAGAAGATCAACCGCAGCGGTGAGGGCGCCTTTATTCCCCTTACCCTGGAACTGGGCTCCTGGCGATGGATCAAGAAGCGCCCACGACAGTTGCTGCGACTGGACGGCTTTTTCAATCCGCTGGTACCCCATCGCCATCGGCGCGTACTGCGAAGTCACCTGACCTTTATCGATTTCCTGGTCAGTGCCGCCGCCCATCACGAAAACTGGTTGCCGCACTCGGATGAGGCGTCCATGCTAAGGGAGGCCGCCATCGCCCACTGGTACAGGGATCATCACTGACAATGCACTGGATTCTGTTGCGCGGACTGACCCGGGAGCAGTCACACTGGGGCTCGTTTTCCCGCAGGCTTGAGGAAGCCTTTCCCGGCCATCAGTTTCATCTGGTTGATCTTCCGGGCACGGGCGTGCATTTCAAGGAGCCCAGCCCTGACCGAATCGCGGAGATTCGTGAAAAGGTCCGTCACAACGTTGGTCACATCCCAGCGCCATACAACCTGATTGCTCTGTCCATGGGTGGGATGGTTGCCCTGGACTGGGCTCAGCACGCTACCGAGGGCGAAATTCAGAACCTGGTGCTGATCAATACGAGTTCCGGATTCAGCCTGCCCTGGCGACGGATGCGTCCGGGTGCCTGGCCCCGTATCATTCGCCTCCTGGCGCGCCGGGAACTGTTCGATCGTGAGGCGGATATTCTACGGTTGACGAGCAACCGACCGGTCGACCTCGATGTCATGAAACACTGGTACAGCATCCAGCGCCAGCGGCCAGTCAGCTATGCCAACGCCTATGCCCAGATGAAAGCAGCGATGGCCTACAAACCCCTGCCTCAACGCCCTCTGCCGAACGCACTTGTGCTCGCCAGCAAGGGTGACCGTATTGTCCATTGGAACTGCAGTAAAGTGTTTGAGCAGCGCTGGCAATGGACGCTGAAAGTCCATTCGTCCGCCGGCCATGACCTGCCGATGGACGACCCTGAATGGGTCATCCAGCAGATAAAAAACTGGCTGCCCAAATGATTACGGTTGCTTGACGCAACCGGTGTTCCGCGTCAGTCTTCTACACAATTCCTCAGATTCACCCCGAGATACTTATTTGGATTGGAGTCGATAACAATGAAAATCTTTGAGACCAAGACAGCGCCCAACCCACGCCGGGTAAGGATGTTCATGTCTGAAAAGGGGCTGTTGGACAAGGCCGAGTTTGTTGAGATCGATCTGCAGAAGGGTGAGAACCTGACGCCGGAGTACGCGGCCAGGAACCCGATGAAGAAAGTACCCGTGATGGAACTGGACGACGGCACCTGCATCGCCGAAACCATGGCAATTTGCCGCTATTTCGAAGAAAGCTATCCGGATGCGCCAACCCTGCTCGGGGACACGGCGTTGGAGAAAGCGCAGGTGGAACAGTGGCTGCGGTGGATCGAGTTCTCCTTTTTCCTACCCACCGGTATGTGTTTTCAGCACACCAGCGGCTATTTCAAGGACCGCATGAACCCGATCAAGGAATGGGGTGAGGAGTGCCGCACCTCGGTGGAAAAATTCCTGCACTTCCTGAACAAGCATCTGGATGGCAGGGAATACATCTGTTGCGACCGGTTCACGGCCGCGGATATCAATGCCTTTACCACCGTGGCCTTCGCCCGTGTGGTGGATATTCGCGTCAAGCCGGAGCAGGCCAACCTCCAGGCCTGGTATGATCGCATCAAGCAACGTCCTTCCGCCCAGGTATGACCCGATGACCCAACAGACCCTACTGGCCTGTGCTCTTGATAGAATCGATACCGCCAACCGTGCAGACCCCAACATCGAGCAGGTTGGCGGAATACCCTTGCCCAAGGAATACGCCTACAGCCAGCACATGACCCGCTGGCTGTTTGAGCTTGAGCCGCAGCCCTCCGAACGCATGCAGATTGCCTGCCGCGCCCAGCACATAGAGCGCTGGACCATCCCCCGTAGCGATTTCCCGGAAGGTCGCAAGGCCTATTACGAGTGGCGCCAGGCCTGTGGCCGCATGCATGGCCGCCGGGCTGCCGGAATCATGGAGGAATGTGGCTACCCACAGGAAGAATGCCAGAAGGTGGAAACCATCCTGACCAAGCGGGAGTTGCGCAAGGACGCAGACACACAGCTGCTGGAAGACGTTGCCTGCATGGTATTCCTGGAGCGCTATTTCGCGGATTTCTATGAGGAAAAAGCCGATTACGACCGGGAGAAATGGCTGCGCATTGTCCGCCGTACCTGGGGCAAGATGTCTCCGCGTGGGCATGAAGCCGCGCTGAAACTCGCCGGAGGAATGCCAGCGCATTTACTCGAATTGCTGCAAGAGGCCCTGGCCGACGAGGCGTAGGCAAAAGCGTGTCATCTTGCCATCCTCGATCGTCCTGATTATGATAATTATTATCATTAAGGTGAAGGGCTGCCCGGTATGGGCGGCACTGCCGTTCAGGATGTCGAGATGCCGTCAGCCAACTTGCCGCAGCCCAGTATTCTGGTTATCGAAGACGACCACGCGCTCAATGGTCAGATTGCGCAGCTTCTGGGAAGCCGCGGATACCACACTCACCAGTGTTTTGAAGGGGAGAGCGGCTTGTTGTCGGCCGTTAGCCACCGCTTCGATCTGATCCTCCTGGATGTCCTGCTGCCGAAACTGAACGGTTTCGAAATTCTCAATCGCCTGCGCAAGACACACCAGACGCCCGTCATGATGTTGACCGCTTGCGGCGCTGAGGAGGAGAGGATTACCGGCTACAGTCGTGGCGCGGATGACTATGTCCCCAAACCTTTCAACTTTACGGAATTGGTGCTCAGGATCGAAGCGCTTCTGCGACGCTCCCGCGGCAGCCACGATACCCGGTCAGACCTCGATACGATGGAAGTGGGAAAGCTGCGCCTTGATCGAACATCACTCAGCGTAGTGTATGGCGATGTCGACGTTTCCCTGACCCAGATCCAGTTCCGGCTTTTATGGGTGCTGGTTCTGCACCAGGGAGAGGCACTGAGCAAACCCTACCTATACCAGGTGGTGCTGGAGAAAGAATTCAGCCGTTACGACCGCAGCCTGGATATGCATTTGAGCAGGGTGCGGCGTAAGCTGGTCAATGCCGGTATGGCGGCGGATCGCCTTCAAACGGTACATGGCAAGGGCTATTGCTTCCTGTGAATCGTCGTTTGTTGTGGAAGCTGTGTGGCATCCTTGCGCTGGGAACTTCGGCGCTGTTCTGGGTGATTTCCTTTGTGGGTTCCGAAACCGAACGCCAGATGAGCTTTATTGCCGAGCCGCACCAACAAACCCTGAGGGACTGGGGGCGCACCGCTGAAGCCATGTACCGTGCGGGAGATGAGCAGGCACTGGCACGGTGGCTGGAAGACCTTCAAACCAGGGAAAATACCTGGGCGGCCGTGGTCCGGTCCGACATCCAGCCCCTGGTAGGAAGCAGGCTCACAGACCGGTTTCGAGACGGGTTCCGCCTGGGCCGTGATGAAACGTGGAAGATTCACCTCTACTTCACCGAAAACCCCATCATGGAAACCACCTTTGCTGACGGCAAGACCCACTTTCTGGTGCTCCTGCCTCAACGAATGCGCCCGGGAACCTATCTGCCCGAAGTCAGGATCCTGCTCAAGGTTGCCCTGCCGCTGGCGGTGCTCGTTATGATGTGTCTGGTGATCTACCGGCATGTGATGAACCCTCTGCGCCAGCTCGAACTGGCCACCCGGCAGTTTACTGAGGGCAACCTTGGCGTACGGGTGAGAACACTGTTGGGTAACCGTAACGACGAATTGGCGGCCCTGGCGGACACTTTTGACCAGATGGCCGAGCGCACCGGCGACCTCATACTCACCCAGCGCCGGCTGATCGCGGACCTGTCCCACGAGCTGCGAACTCCGCTGACCCGCATCGACATGGCGGTAAGCTGCGTGGAAGAGGGTATCGACACACAGCATTTTCTACCCCGCATTCGCCACGAATGCCGCATCATGCGAGGACTGGTGGAAGACACCCTGACCCTGGCGTGGCTGGAAAACGAAAAGCCGAGTCTCGACCACGAATCCCTGGATCTTACCGACCTGCTCGACAGTATCCTCGACGACGCCCGCTACGAATATCCCGACCACCACCTTCAGGTTCACCTCCCGGACCGGGCGGAACTCACCGGCAGTAGCCATCGCGCCCTGGCACAAGCCATCGAGAACGTCATCCGCAACGCCTGCAACCACACGCCAGCCGGTGGCACCATCACCATCAGCCTGCGGCGGGAAGAGAATGGTTACCGGCTTGTCGTCGACGATGAAGGCCCCGGTGTTCCCCCGGAACACCTGGAACTGATCTTCAAACCCTTCTTCCGCTCCTCGGTAGCTCGCGACGAAAAACCGACTGGCCACGGCCTGGGTCTGGCGCTGGCAAGGCGACAGATGGAAGCCGCTGGCGGCTGGATAAAAGCCGGGAATCGGGGGGAGGGTGGTTTAAGAATGCTGTTGTGGTTTCCCCTGCCGAACCCTGGTCCGCATTCGTAACAATTGTAAAAGTATTTCACTTTGTTCACTTGCTAAATAAGAATGTGCGCCAAATAGGAATCATTTTCAGTTATCGGAGCGCACATGAACACCATGACAACAGACGTCTTCCGTCTTCAGGCTAACCGCCGCAATGCCGTCGCGGTTGCCGTTGCTGCCATCATTGTCAGCCCGCAGGCCCTGGCACAGTCCGAACCCCGGACACTCGAGCCGATTGAAGTCACTGCCGACCGTGAAGCCAGCAGCGACAGCGTGGTCACTGAGGAGCGCATCGAAAAGTACCAGGCTGACGACCTGGAAGACGTTTTTGCCGGCCAGCCTGACGTAACCGTGGGTGGCTCCATTGGTATCGCTCAGAAAGTGTATGTACGTGGTGTTGAAGACCCGCTCCTGAACGTTACCATCGATGGCGCTACCCAGGCCGGTGCACTGTTCCACCACACTGGCCGTCTGGCCGTGGAGCCGGAACTGCTCAAGCAGGTGGAAGTGGATGCCGGTGCTGGCAGAGCCACGTCAGGCGCTGGCGCGCTTGGTGGTTCCATACGGTTTGTTACCAAGGACCCGGAAGATCTGCTGCGGCCCGGTGAACAGGTCGGTGCACTGGTCAAACTGGGCTCCTTCTCCAACACCGACGGCTATAAAGCCAGCACCACCCTGTTTGGGCGACTGAACGACCAGTGGAGTACCATGGTATCCGTCAGTCAAAGTGATCATGAGCGGTTTGACGATGGCGGTGGGGATGAAGTCCCTGGCACCGATGCCAAGCAGCAGCTTGGCTTCGCCAAACTCGTTGGCCAGTTGCCCGGCGACCAGACTCTGAAGCTCAGCCACGAGGTCCGCACTGACGAAGGCGAGCGGCCCCAGCGCCCGCAGTGGGTCGTCAGCGGCTTCAACTCCCTTTACGAGCTCGATGGCCGCCGCGATACCACAACCGTGAATTACGGTATAGCACCTGAGGGTAATCCCTGGGTGGATGTGGCCCTCACCGTCTACTACACCGAATCTGAAATTGAGCAGAACGTTGAGGACCGCTGGGGCCGCTACTTTGGTTTCTCCCGCAACATTGGCGGCGATCTGCGCAACACCAGCGAGCTGGCCAGCCATTCCCTGACCTATGGCGTGGATTATCGTGAGGACAAAGTGAACGCTGGTGGCGCGGCTGATCGCAGGGCCGAGGAGGAAAGCGGCGAGATCCTGGGAGTCTACCTGCAGGACGATTATCAGATCACCGAGCGCCTGCTATTGAGTGCGGGCGTGCGCTATGACGATTACCACCTGGACGACAACAACGATGAAAGCTTCAGTGCGGATGACGTTAGCCCCAATGCCAACATTGCCTGGGAAGTGCTGAGCGGCCTGACCCTGAGGGCCGGTTACGCGGAAGCCTTTCGGGGCCCGAGCACCCACGATACCTTCAAGATTGACCGCGCCCAGAACGATCCGGATCTGAAAGGCGAGAAAGCGAAGAACCGGGAAGTGGGTTTTGATTATGTCTACGGAAATTTCACCCTGTCCGCCGAGGTCTACCGGTCGGAGATCAAGGATGCCATTGCTGATCCCCTGTTTGGCCCGGCCATCTACGAAAACATTGGCGATCTGGAGTCCGACGGCTACCTGATCGGCACGACCTATCACATCGGAGGCCTGCAGGCTGGCCTCAGCTACCACAGCAACGAGGCCGAGCTGGATGGCGATCCACTGACCGTGTACGAACATAATCTGTTGGGCAATACCGTGGGTGACACCTGGGTGGCCGATCTGTCCTATCGTTGGGACCGCAACCTGGAGTTTGGCTGGCAGGGCCGTTTCGTAGAGAACATCGACAACGTGGAAACCTCTGTCGGCACCATCGACAAACCCGGATACGGCGTACACGACCTGTTCATGCACTGGTTGCCCACCGGAGACGAGGACCTGCGGCTGACCCTGACGGTCAAGAACGTCGGCGACAAGCAGTACCTGGATCACGCCAGCAACGCGGACTACCAGCATATCGCGGGCTATGATGGCATTGTGGGCTTGCCCGAGCCGGGGCGTGACGTGCGGGTCGGCCTGGCCATGCGGTTCTGAGGCCACGAATGATTGCGATAAGGACAATCGCCGCCCTGCTGGGCGGCGTACTTCTGTTTCAGGCCAGCCTTGCCCAGGCAGCCCGCACGGTGACCGACCTTGCGGGCCGAACGGTCGAGATCCCGATGAAGGTCGAGCGGGTGGTGCTTGGCGAAAGCCGCTATATTCCTGCCCTCGCCATCCTGGAAGGTGACCGAGTGGTGGACCGGTTGGCCGGCCTCTTGCCGGATTTTGAAAAGACCGACCCCGCCGGCTATGCCCAGTACCTTGAACGTTTCCCCGCCCTGGCCGGTATCCCCCGGGTGGGGCACGCGTCTGCTGACAGCTTCAGCCTCGAGAGCGTGCTGAGCATGGGCGCCGACCTGGCGATCTTCAGCGTTGAGGGGCACGGCCCCGGCGCCCGTAACAGCGAACTGATCGAGCGACTGGAGCGGGCCGGTGTGGCCGTGGTGTTCATTGATTTCCGCCAGAACCCCCTGCGTAATACGCCAAAGAGCATGGCGGTGCTGGGGGAAGTGCTGGGTCGCCAGAATGAAGCGAATACCTTCAATGACTTCTACCGGACTGAGCTGGATCGGGTCACCGATGCGGTGGCGGAGATACCCCGGGATCAGTGGCCCACGATCTTCCTGCACAGCCGCGTAGGCCTGCATGACAGCTGCTGCGAGACCATGGTGCATGGCATGATGGGGCTGTTCATCGAGGCCGCCGGAGGCATCAATATTGCGGCTGACCGCATTCCCGGCGTTAGCGGTGTGCTCAATCTCGAATACCTGATTACCGACCAGCCTGACCGCTATCTGGCCACGGCGATAGGCTCGGTCGATCTGGAGATGGCGGTTGAAGAACAACCCTATGTGGTGCTGGGCGCTGGTGTTTCAGAGCCCGTCGCCCGTCGCTCCCTGGCGCGGGTGACGGACCGCCCGGGCCTGGCAGCGCTGGACGCCATCCGCGAGCAGCGGGCCTTTGCCATCTGGCACCATTTCTACAATACCCCGCTGAATGTGGTGGCGGTGCAGGCCCTCGCCCGCTGGTTACACCCGAAACAGCTTGGGCACCTGCAACCGGAGCGGACGCTGGCGGAATTCTATGAACGCTTCCAGCCGGTTGAACTGAACGGAACCTATTGGGTGACTCTCGGAGAAGAGACACCATGACGCCAACCGGGGAAAGCGAAGCTGGCGGACTGGCGAAGGCGTATCGCCGCTTTGTCTTGCGCCGGGTGTTGTGCGTGACAGCCCTGGCGGTAGCAGCGGTCATTGCATTGCTGGTGGACGTTGCCTCGGGCCCGGCGATGCTGGGCCTGCAGGATGTGGTTAAAGGCTTGTGGAACCCTGAAGCGCTGGATGCCGGTACTCGTGTGATCATCCAGGATATCCGCGTGCCCTATGCCCTGATGGCCGTGGTGGTGGGCGCCTGCCTGGGCCTGGCGGGTGCCGAGATGCAGACCGCGCTGAACAACCCCCTGGCCAGTCCCTACACCCTGGGGGTCGGAGCTGCTGCCACACTGGGCGCCGCCCTGGTAATCGTTTTCAACCTGTCGCTGTTCGGCCTGGCGACGGACATCCTTCTGCCCCTGTCTGCTTTTGTGTTCGCCGCTGCCGCCTCGATACTGATCCTGGTGCTGTCGCGTACCCTGGGCGCCTCGGTGCATTCGGTCGTGCTGTTCGGGATCGCACTGCTGTTTGGTATCAACGCTGTGGTGGGGCTGATCCAGTTCGTCGCCGACGCCGAATCGGTGCAGCAAATCGTGTTCTGGACCATGGGTAGCCTGGCGCGGGCGACGATGGATAAGGTTGCCATTGTTGCGCTCGTTCTGGCTATCTGCCTGCCGTTTTCCCTGCGCAATGCCTGGGCCATGACACTGCTGCGCAGTGGCGAGGAACAGGCCCGCAGCCTTGGCGTAGCGGTGGAGCGCATGCGCCTTCTGGTATTGTTGCGGGTTAGCCTGCTGACCGCGGCGGCCATGGCGTTCGTGGGCGAGATCGGTTTCATCGGGCTGGTCGCCCCGCACATTGCCCGGTTGATGCTGGGGGAAGATCACCGATTCCTGCTACCGGGTAGTGCCCTCGCCGGTGCCCTGCTGCTGTCATTGTCATCCATCGCCAGCAAGCTGCTGGTGCCCGGGGTGGTGCTGCCGGTGGGTATCGTTACCGCCTTAGTGGGTATTCCGTTGTTTATCACGCTGATCGTTGGCCGCAGCCGGCGGGGGGCGGCGTTGTGAGCCTGAAACTGGAGAAACTGACGGTAGGCTATCGCCGGCGCCCGGTGTTCCGGGACTTGAGTCTTCCTGCTATCGAACCGGGTGCCCTGGTGGCTGTGGTGGGCCCCAACGCCGTGGGCAAGTCGACCCTGTTGAAAAGCATTGCCGGACTGCTGTCGATGAGCGGTCGGGTCTGCTTGAGTGACGATAACCTGACGGCCATGCCGGCTACGCGTCGGGTCCATCGCCTCGGTTACCTGCCGCAACCGTTGCCGCAGGCGATCCCCCTGGTTGCCTACGAAACCGTTTTCAGCGCCTGTCGATCGGCCCGTGGTGACTGGAGTCGCGGCGACACTGAACAAGCCATCGAGCAGGTCTTTGAGACCCTGGGTATTCGCGACCTGGCGCTGCGGCGACTGTCGGAAATGTCCGGCGGCCAGCGGCAGATGGTGGGCCTTGCCCAGGTGCTGGTGCGCCAGACCCCACTGATGCTGCTGGATGAGCCCACCAGCGCCCTGGACCTGCACTGGCAGCTCAACGTGCTGAACGCCGTGCGTAACGCTACCCGTGAGTCCGGTGCCATAGCCCTGGTGGCCAGCCATGATCTTAACCTGGCCCTGCGATTCTGTGATCAGGTGCTGGTGCTGGCACCGGGCGGCCAGGCGGTGATGGGCCCGCCCGCCGAGGTTCTGACCCCGGCACTGCTTGCCCGCACCTATGGGGTCGACGCCCGTATCGAAACCTGCTCCCGTGGCCACCCGATCGTGCTTGCGGATCGGCCGCTGGCGTCTCGGTAAACATTCAAGATGCAAACACATTCATTAATGGAGACTTCACCATGCCATCAATGACCGCCAGCGTGGCCTCCGCCGAACCGGCCCGCCTGATCAATCGCCTGTGCAAACATTTCAGCCACATAATTGATGCCCAGTGGAACGATACGACTGGCCATCTGACGTTCAGCATTGGCCAGTGTGAACTGGCAGCGCACTCCGGCATTCTGACACTGACCTGCCAATCGGAGAGCCACGACAAACTGGAGGAATTGGGGGAGGTGGTCGCTTCCCATCTGATCCGCTTCGCTGGCGGTGAGGTCGACCAGGTCCGATGGCAGGATTAACCCGCTGTGGACATCTGCGGCACCAGCCGTTGAGGGCGAAAGCGCAGGAACAGGGTGACTGCCAGTGTAAAGGTCAGCCACTCGGCGAGCGGCAGCGCCACCAGTAGCGGCCATTGCGGCGCGAACGTGGCGATCAGCACCAGCAGCAGCGCCGGCAGGATCAGGCTGCGGGATAGTGCGACCGACGCCGAGGGCAGGGGTTTGTGCATGGCGGTCAGGTAGACCGACAGCAGTACATTGAGCCCGTTAATCAAAAACAGCGGCCACAGGATCGCCAGAAAGGTGTCCGCCAGTTGCGCGGTGGCGCTATCGGCTCCGGTGTCCAGGAACAGGCGCACAAGCGCCGGACCATGGAACCACACTGCCAGCACCAGAATCGCACCCAGCCCCAGGATAACGAGCACGGCGCAGCCTAGGAAGGTGCGAATGCGTGGGGCATTTTTCGCTCCCAGGTTGTGACTGAGCAACACGTGCATGGCATCGGAAATGCCATAGAACACCATCAGGCTCAGGAAAATCAGGTAATTGACCACGGTGAAAGCCGCCACACCAGTAACCCCCTGGCTGGTGATCAGCAGCCAGTTGATCAGCAGCATTACCACCCCCACCGACACCTCGTTGATCCACTCGGACACGCCATTGGTGAAGGCTTTGAACACCTCGTTCCATTGCTGTTGATGCAGCTGGAATTTGAGCCGCCGTTTCCAGGCGCTGATATAGAACAACAGCACCCCGAATTGAAGGATTTGTGCGATGCCCGTAGCCACCGCTGCCCCGCGCAGGCCATAGTCCAGGTACCCCACCAGCAGGGCGTCGAGCAGGATATTGGCGCCTGAGCCGACCACCAGGGCGGTCGTGGCCAGCACCGGAAACCCATCCACCCGGATAAAGTAATAAAGCACCATGGTCACCAGTTGCACCACCATCACCCACACGATGATCAGGAAGTACTCGGACATCAGTGGGAACAGATCGGCCGAGGCCCCGAGGGCGCGGTAAAGCGACTCATGGGATACCAGACTGGCCAGGGCACCAATAAGCGCGATGGCGAACGTGGCCATCAGGCATTTGCTGAAAATGGCCGAGGCGGCGCTTGGCCTGTTCTCACCGAGGTATTTCCCCGCCCGCACAGTGCCACCGATGGCGAGCGCCAGGGCCAGGCCGAAGAGGAAAGTGAAGTAGGGAATAAGCAGGTTCAGGGCAGCAAGGGCGTCGGCACCGGCGTAGTTTCCGATGAAAATGCCATCGACGATATTGGCCGTGGTTAGCGCAAGCAGCCCTGCCACCGACGGCAGGGCGTAGCGGAAGAAGACCGGCCAGTGCGGCCCGCTGAGTATCGGGTCATCCGTTTCCCGGCGTTCGGTCATCTCCGTTGCCCCCGGCTCTTAGTAGAACAGCTCCCGCAGCTTTTCTCCTGGTTCGTCAGCCCGCATGAAGGACTCTCCCACCAGGAAGCCGTAGATGCCGCGATCGGTCATGGCTGTCACATCGGCCCGGGTCATGATGCCACTTTCGGTGATCGTCAGGCGGTCGGCCGAAATCCGTTCATGAAGGTCGAAGGTGGTATCCAGTGAAACGTCAAAGGTGTGCAGGTTGCGGTTGTTGATGCCCACCAGCGGTGTTTTCAGGGTGAGGGCATCGTCCATTTCCTCGCCGTCGTGAACCTCGACCAGCACGTCCAGGCCAATTTCATGGGCAATGCCTTCCAGTTCCTGCATCTGGTCCCTGGTCAGGCAGGCGGCGATCAGCAGGATACAGTCGGCGCCAATGGCCCGGCTCTCGTAGACCTGATACGGCGCCACCATGAAGTCCTTGCGGATGACCGGCAGGCTGCAGGCGTCGCGGGCGGCTTGGAGGTAGTCTTCATGGCCCTGGAAGAAATCCTTGTCAGTGAGTACTGACAGGCAGGCGGCACCGCCTTTTTCATAGCTTTCGGCGATGGCCTCGGGAATAAACGGATCGCGGAGAATGCCTTTGCTGGGGGAGGCTTTTTTGATCTCGGCAATGACCGCAGGCGTTTGCTGTTCGATGCGTCGGCGAAGGGCGCTCGCAAAGCCCCGCGCTGGCGGTTGATCGCCAGCCATGGCCTTCCTATCGCCAATAGAAATCCTGCGCGTACGCTCATCAATTTCCTCCCACTTCCGATCAACGATCTTTCGCAGGATGGTAGGCGTCTTGTCCAGATGTCTGTCAGTCATTGTCAGGCTCGTATTAGAAACACTGCGAAAAGTCAGCAAGCTCGGACATCTTGCCGGCTGCCAAGCCTGAGCCCATGGCGTCCAGTGCCATCTCCACGCCTTCCGCCGTCGTCTTCGCCAGGCCTGCCACATAAATTGCTGCGCCGGCGTTCAGGGCGATCAGATCCCGCGCTTTCTCAGCCATTTCATCATGACCACGACCGAACGCGGCACGGATCAGTTTCAGAGAGTCCTCGGCGGTATCCACCGTGAGACCAACCAGCGCCTGGCTCTTGATGCCCAGGTCTTCCGGGGTGATGTCGTACTCAGTGACTTCGCCGTTTTTCAGCTCCGCCACATGGGTGGCGCTGGCCAGGCTGATTTCGTCCAGGCCATCCTTCGAGTGCACCACCATAATGTGTTCGGCGCCCAGGCGGTGCAGAACCTCCGCCATGGGGCGGCACAGCTCTTTCGTGAACACACCGATCAACTGGCGCTTGACGCTGGCCGGGTTGGTCATGGGGCCAAGGATATTGAATATGGTACGGCAACCCAATTCCTTGCGCGGGCCAATGGCGTGTTTCATGGCGCCATGATGGGCCGGGGCGAACATGAAGCCAACGCCGATCTCCTCCACGCAGCGTGCAACCTCCTCAGGCGCCATCTGCAGGTTGATACCCAGCTTTTCCAGCAGGTCCGCGCTGCCGCTCTTGGAGGACACGGCACGGTTGCCGTGCTTGGCCACAAAGCCACCGGCTGCGGCGACCACAAAAGACGCCGCGGTGGATACGTTGAACAGATTGGCACCGTCACCGCCGGTGCCCACGATATCCACCAGTGGGTCGGCGTTGACCGTCACGCGGGTGGCCAGTTCCCGCATGACTTCGGTGGCGCCGGTGATTTCGTCGATGGTTTCGCTCTTGATGCGCAGCCCCATGAGAAAGGCCCCAATCTGCGCATCGGTGGCTTCACCCTTCATGACGATGCGCATAACGTCCTTCATCTCCTCCGTGGACAGGTCCAGGTTGGAGGCGATGCGGTTCAGTGCTTCTTTCATGTCCATGTGGTGGCCTCTTATCGTGTCTTCAGAAAGTTGCGCAGCAGCTCATGGCCCTGTTCCGTCATAATAGACTCTGGATGGAACTGTACACCTTCGATGGGCAGTGTTTTGTGCCGAACGCCCATGATTTCTTCCACCGAGCCATCGTCATTACGGGTCCAGGCGGTGACTTCCAGGCAATCCGGAAGGGTGTCTTTGTCGATCACCAGGCTGTGATAGCGGGTCGCCTTCAGCGGGTTGCTCAGGCCACGGAAAATGCCCTGGTCCTTATGGTAGACCGCAGATACCTTGCCGTGCATCACCTGCCCGGCGCGAATAACCTTCCCGCCGTATACCTGCCCGATGGCCTGGTGGCCGAGGCAAACGCCCAGAATCGGCAACTTGCCGGCAAAGTGGCGAATGGTGGCCATGGAAATGCCTGCCTCGTTGGGCGTGCAGGGGCCGGGAGAGACAACGAGGCGCTCCGGTTTCAGGGCTTCGATGCCCTCCACGGTGATCTCGTCGTTGCGGTAGACATGAACATCTTCGCCCAACTCGGCCAGGTACTGCACCACGTTGTAGGTGAAGGAGTCGTAGTTATCGATCATCAGCAACATAATCTTATCCTCCGCCTCAGTGGTCGAAATCGTTGTAGGTCATGGCGACGGCGCGGAAGATCGCGCGGCCCTTGTTCATGGTTTCCTTCCACTCAAGGCGGGGCACCGAGTCGGCCACCACGCCGGCCCCTGCCTGAATATGCAGGGTGTTGTCTTTGATTACCGCCGTGCGGATGGCAATGGCGGTATCCATGTTGCCATTAAACGACAGGTAACCCACGGCGCCGCCGTAGACGCCGCGCTTCACCGGCTCCAGTTCGTCGATGATTTCCATGGCGCGAATCTTCGGGGCACCGCTCAGGGTGCCGGCGGGCAGGGTGGCGCGCAACACGTCCAGGCAACTGGTGTTGTCTTTCAGGCGGCCGGTGACGTTGGAGACGATGTGCATCACATGGGAATAGCGCTCCACAATCATCTTGTCCGTCAGCTTTACCGTGCCGGTTTCAGACACCCGGCCAGCGTCGTTGCGGCCCAGATCGATCAGCATCAGATGCTCGGCGATTTCCTTGGGGTCGGCCAGCAGTTCCGCTTCCATGGCCCGGTCTTCGGCATCGGTGGCGCCACGCTTTCGTGTGCCGGCGATCGGGCGCACGGTGACTTCGTCATCTTCCACCCGCGCCAGGATTTCCGGCGATGAGCCGACGATCTGGAAGTCTCCCAGATCCAGGAAATACATGTAGGGGGACGGGTTCAGCACCCTCAGAGAGCGATACAGGTTCAGCGGTGGCGCCTCGAATGGAATCGACATGCGTTGCGAGATCACCGTCTGCATCACGTCGCCGTCCAGCACGTATTCCTTGATATGGCCGACGGCCGCTTCGAATTTTTCCTGGTTGAACCCGGAAATGAAGTCGCTCTCATCCACGGTTTTACCGCGCAGATGTTCCGGTGTGCGGGGCGCGTTGGCCGTCTGCCGGTGCAAGCGGGACTCCAGATCGTCAATTCGCTGGAGTGCCTGTTCGTAAGCGCCCTCCTGATTTGGGTCGGCATGGACAATCAGGTGCAGTTTGCCGCGCAGATTGTCGAACACCACCACGTCATCGGACACCATCAGCAGGATGTCGGGCGTGCCGATCTTGTCCGGCGGGCAGGTGTTGCGCAGGCGCTTCTCGATGTAGCGCACGGTGTCATAACCGAAATAGCCAACCAGGCCACCATTGAAGCGGGGCAATTCCTCCAGGTCCGGCGCGTTGAAGCGGGCCTGATAGTCTTCCACGAAGGCCAGTGGATCGTCGACCGTGGTTTCTTCGATCACCTCGTCGTCGCGGGTAATGGTGACGGTGTGATCATGGACCTTTAGAACTTCCCGGCTTGGCAGACCAATAATGGAATAGCGGCCCCACTTTTCACCGCCCTGGACAGATTCAAACAGGTAGGAATAGGGGCCGCTGGCCAGCTTGAAATAGGTGCTCAGGGGCGTGTCCAGGTCGGCAAGGACTTCGCGGTATACGGGGATACGATTAAAGCCGGCCTTGGCGAGCTCGGCGAATTGCTCGGGTGTCATGATAACGGTTCCTGAATCTGATCTGTATGGAGGACGTTCGGGCGGCATTCAGCCGGTGCGCCATCGCCACCATCGTGTTGCGCGGGTTGTCAGTATGCCCTGCGCTGTTATCAGACTCAGTCCCTGCACGGCAGGAATCTCCCGAATTGAAGGTTTCAAATCAATATCCTGTGAGATTACAAAAGCTGGGCCAGGGAATCAACAACGGCATCTGCACCGAGCGAATCCACGGGCGCCCCATAATTGTAGCCGTAGCGAACCGCCACCGAAGGAATACCCGCCGCCAGGGCCGCGCTGATGTCGGTGACCGAATCGCCCACCATCACCGTGGTGCCCCGGGTGCCGCCGAGTTCGGTCATGGCATGGATCAACGGTTGCGGGTCTGGTTTGCGCACCGGCAGGGTGTCTCCACCGATGCTGATATCGAACCAGTGTTCAATGCCCATCTGCTCGAGCAACGGTGCCACAAACTGTTCCGGCTTGTTGGTAACGATGCCCATGCGGCAGCCGTGGTCGGCAAGACGGGTCAGACATTCCTCCACGCCGTCGTAGAGCACGGCATGCTGGCCGTTAAGGTTTTCGTAGGCATGGTAGAACATCGCCAGGGCGTCATTGAACAGTGCGTCGTCCTTCGGGGTTGCCGGTTCCCAGTCCGCTTGCCCGGCAAGGGCACGCCGCACCAGCACGCTGGCGCCATTGCCCACCCATTGGCGAACATTGTCAGCGCCGGCTTTGCGGCGACCCAGCTGTTCCAGCATAGCGTCAATGGCCGCTGCCAGGTCGGGGGCGCTGTCAACCAGGGTGCCGTCCAGGTCGAACAGGGCCACTCCCGGCCAGCGTTGGCTGAACAACCCCGCCAGGCTCATCGGTTCGAACTCTGCTTGGCCAGTTCCAGCTCTGCCCGCATTTTGTCGATGGTGGCTTTGTAGTCGTCAGTGTTGAAGATGGCGGAGCCAGCGACAAAGGTGTCGGCGCCGGCTTCGGCGATCTCGCGGATGTTGTCGGTTTTCACGCCGCCGTCGATTTCCAGGCGAATGTTGCGACCGCTGGTATCGATGCGCTTGCGGGCTTCGCGCAGTTTGTCGAGAGTGCCTGGAATAAACTTCTGGCCGCCGAAACCAGGGTTTACGGACATCAGCAGGATCATGTCCAGCTTATCCATCACGTGATCGATGTAGTGCAGTGGCGTGGCTGGATTGAACACCAGGCCCGCCTTGCACCCGCCTTCACGAATCAACTGCAGGGAACGGTCAATGTGATTGGAGGCTTCCGGGTGGAAGGTGATGTAGCTGGCGCCGGCATCGATGAACATCCGGATCAGGTCGTCTACCGGTGATACCATCAGGTGCACGTCGATTGGAGCGGTAACCCCGTGTTTACGCAATGCTTCGCAGACCATGGGGCCGATGGTCAGGTTGGGTACGTAGTGGTTGTCCATGACATCGAAGTGGACAATGTCGGCGCCGGCGGCCAGTACGTTATCGACTTCCTCGCCCAGTCGGGCAAAATCGGCTGACAGGATGGACGGGGCAATCTGGAAAGGGTTCATGACGGCTCTCTTGAACGGTTTGATAGTGATATCGACGATGGCGCGTACAGCGGTTTTCTCTGTAAAAGCCTGCAAAAGGCTGCAAGAGTCTGCAAAGGCTGCTGGGCCGCAAAGCTGCTAGTCTACCAGTTTGATGGTGATTTTTCGCACGGAATGAGTGACAGCCTGTGAGCAAATGGATTAAAAAACCGGTTGTGCAATGTCGGGTCATCCTGGCCTGCCTTGTTGCTTTCTGGGCCTCGTCAGCGTTGGCGCAGGCACCGAAAGAGGCGCAGAAAGGCGCGCAGAACCCGACCGGGCAGGAAGCCGGAAAACCCTCCGGGGCGGCTGTTGAAAGGCCGTTGATATCGACGGGGCTCGATTCGGATGCAATCGCCCGGACCTGGCCGGACTCGTCTGTATGGCTGGAGCCACCAGAAGAAGAACCGGTGCTGGCCCTGTTTGAGCCGGAAGCCGAGACGCCTGCGAAGGGCGCAGTGGTGATTCTGGCCGATGAGGGGCAATCACCCGCTTCCGGATTGGCCGCTGCCCTGAGACAGCCGATGGCACGTGCCGGTTGGGCGGTGATGGTGCTTGGGCTCGAGATGCCGCCATACGAGGTACAGGAAGCGCGTCGACAACGGGGCTTAGAGGCGCCTGAAGAGGCGGGCGCGCCGGATACGGACGCCGCCGATGAAACGGGCGATAAACCTGGCGAGTCGGTGATGATCGATGTGATGGCCAGTGACGATGTCGAGGCCTTGGCAAACCAATACCAGGCACGCATTCAGAAGACCCTGGCCGCGGCGGCTGGCAACTTGGATGGTCGTGGTTACAGCCGGGTGGCCATGGTGGGAGTCGGCCGGGCGGCTGGTCACGTCACCCGCGCGGCCACTGCCAGCGGGGGGCAGGATGTGTCGGCGCTGGTCTGGATTGCGCCAGCGTTTAGTCAGAGCGATTCGATAGCCCTGACGGAGTCGCTTGGTGAGCCTGGTGCGCCCAAAGTCCTGGAGCTCCACAGTGCCCGCAGTTCATTGGGCGCTGGAGGTATGGCTCAAAGGTCACCAAAGCAACGGGAGGCCGCATTCAGGCGGGCGGGGATTGCAGGCTACTCCCGACAACCTGTCGCAATGACTGAACAGCCACAACCCAGAGAGGCGCAAGCGCTTACCAACCGCATTTCAGCCTGGCTTGACTCCGAACGCTAGAAAACAATCAGCCACCCACGGCGGTGGATGAGCCGATGACAACGCCACCACAGCTGACGGCATCGCCGGTCAGGGCGGCAGGCTTGCCTTCAATCATCACCGTCGGGCTGCCAGCTGCGATGGCGCGGGGATGTGGTGGATGCTTGGGCTTGGAGTGCATGGCGAGCTGGTCGCCCAGCCTCGCAACGGGCTTGCCGTCGATCAGTACAGTAGCGCTGCCGGTAATGACAGGGGTCGGGGGAAAGCCTTGGTGATCGGTTCCGATGTCGCCGAGCAGGACGAGTTTTTTACCCATGGGAATGCTCCTTTTCAGTGGGTCTGCAGGCCGCTGGTCCGTGGGCCTTTCTTTTGCACTTTTGTGCTTTTGCACTTCTGTGGTGTGGTTCTGATCTCGGAGTTTAGCAAGCTTGGCGCTGAACTCAAAACGCCGGATTCAAACCGACAGGCGCTGGCTGATCAGTTCCCAGGCTTGCTGGTAGCGTAAAAGGCGGTCCTTTGCCCTGGTCAGTTCCGCCGGGCTCAGCTTCTGCTGTGCCAGTTTGTCCGGGTGGCATTCCGACACTTTTTTTCGGTAGGCCCGTTTGATCACCTCGCGGCTGTCACGGCGGGTAACGCCGAGAACCTGGCAGGCCTGCTCGAAGGTGGAGGGTCGGGGCTGGCTCTCCGGTTCGGTGATCCAGACCTTGCTGGCGTAACTGTCGAGAATGTCATCGCTGACCCTGATCGGCAGCCCCATCTGGTCAATGGCGTCCTCGCAACGATAGCGGCGGGGCTTCTCCGGGCGTCCCTGCAACTGCGCTGCGTGGCAAAGGCAGATGGCAACACGCAATGAGGGAGAGGGCCAGATTCTGTGGGTCAGGCGCAGGCCCAGCGCTTTCAGGGCAGGGATGCGCTCTGCAGTCTTACCCTTGCGGAAATGGCCAATGGCCTTGCGCCGCTGGCGGCCGGAGAGCTTCAGTGCTTTCATCAGGGTTTCGGCGAAACCGATGTCTTTCTCCGTTACCCGCCCTTCCGATTTGGCGATGTAGCCCAGAAAAAAGAACAGGCTCCGGCGACACCAGCGCGGCAGTCGGGTTCTGACCAGCAATTCGGTGGCCTGGTGGCCGCAGGCGGTCAACTCTCCAAGGAGCTCACTGAACTCTGCTTCCATTCGTGCGGGCAGGTTATTGTCTCTGGTCTCAGAGGTCATGGCTCAGCCCCCGCCTTCCATAAGCATCCGGTCCAGCTCCCGTAGCCGTTCCGGGGTACCGATATCCATCCAGTGTCCGCTGTGGCGAATGCCTTGCACCCGCCCCCGGGTCATAGCATCCCGCAGGATGGGCGCCAGTTTTCGGGCACCCGGTGTCAGCCCCGAAAACAGGCGACGGTTTAGCAGGCTGATGCCGGTAAACGTCAGTGTTTCAGGGCCGCTCTCAATCACCGTGCCATCCGCCCGCAGGCAGAAGTCGCCCGCCGGGTTGTGGTCAGGGTTACCTGTCATGACCAGTAATGCGTCGGCATGTTCGGGTGGCGTCAAATGGGACAGATCAAAATCACACCAGATGTCGCCGTTGATCACAACGAACCAATCGTCGTCGCTGCTGGTCAACAGGGGCAGTGCCTGAATAATCCCGCCAGCGGTCTCCAGGGGGTCGCTTTCCCGCGAGTATTCAATGACCAGTCCGACGTTACTGCCATTGCCCAGCTCCGCTTCGATCTGCGTGCCCAGCCAGGCGTGATTGATCACGATCTTCCGGAAACCGGCGGCTTTCAGCCGTTCCAGATGGTGCACGATCAGCGGCTTGCCGCCGGCAGGCAGGAGCGGCTTCGGGGTGGTCAGGGTCAGCGGCCGCATGCGCTCGCCTTTGCCGGCTGCGAGAATCATCGCTTTCACTGGCCGAATGTCTCCACTGGGCCGATCTGCTGCTCAATGGGCGGCACCACGGTGTCTGTGAGCCATTCGTGGAAGTGGCGCAGGGCGGCCTGACGGCTGCTGGCCTCCACCAGATAGCCCACGGTGCGGGGAACATCCTTCAGGAAACCGGTCTTGCCGTCACGTATGGCCAGCCGGGCAAAGATGCCCGCGGCTTTCAGATGGCGCTGCATGCCCATGAGCTCCAGCCACTGGCGGAAGGTATCCCTGTCAGCCTTGTGGAGGCCGGCCTCGGCACTGAGCACGCGGAAATGGTCTGTCCACTGGTCGATGCGTTCTTCCGGCCAGCGGATATAGCAATCTTTCAGCAGCGATACCAGGTCGTAAGTGACCGGGCCGCGCACGGCGTCCTGAAAGTCGATCACGCCGGGCCTCGTGGTGCCTGCGCGGACCAGCAGATTGCGGGAATGGTAGTCGCGGTGCACCGCCACATTCGGCTGGGCCAGGGCGCTCTCCCGCAGGAAGGCGAAAGTGGTGTCCAGTAGCGCGCGTTCTCCGTTTGAGAGCGTCAGTCCCAATTGTTGTGTCAGCAACCAGTCCGGAAACAGAGCCATTTCCCGGTCCAGCAAGGCGATGTCGTAAGCCGGAAGTGGGTAGTCGGGAGCATCGTCGGCCTGCTGTATGCGGACCAGCTCGTCCATTGCAGCGCCATAAAGCTGGTCGGCGTTGGTGTGGTTTAAGGCGCCGAGCATCAGGGCGTCACCGAAGTCTTCCAGCAGCAGGAAGCCCCGGGTCAGGTCTTCGTGGACGATGTCCGGCACAGCGATATCAAGGCTGCGCCAGTGATGGGCGATCGCCACGAAGGGGTGGCAGTCCTCATGCTCGGGCGGCGCATCCATCACAATATACGGCTGGGCCCCGGTGCCATGTGGGTTGCCGCTGACGCGGAAGTAGCGGCGGAAACTCGCGTCGCCGGATACTGGCTCGGGTGTCGCCTGGTCAAAACCGGGAAGGTCTCTGACCCACTGGGTGAGCATTGTCAGGCGGGTATCCATGGAATTGGCTGTTATCCTGGCTCAGAAGTTATCGGTGACCTGGCCGCAACGAACCTGCGGGCTCATGGCCGAAAGTTAGCAGATCAGTATAGAGGCGGTAAAACGGTTTTGCAGCAATGGTCGGTTTCCGTTAACAAAGGCCGGTTTCCGTTAACAAGGCAAAGGGCGCCGTGTAAACTAGGCCGCTGTTAAGTGTCTCCGACAGCCGCGAATCCATTCTGGACAGGAACCCGCTCACCGTGCCAGCCCCAACAAGGAAGCTGCGAATGCCAACGCCCCGCATGCGGCACCGTCTCGGGTTGCTGTTCGCGTCCGCTACGGGTTGCACAATGTTGGCACCAATGCCGGTGGTTTATGCCCAGGAAGCCGCCCCTTCGGCTGCCGAGATTGACTGGCGGCCGAAGTCTGACTTGCCGGAGGATGTCCGTCGTTCCCTGCCGGACTTCTGCGAGGGCGGCTATTTGCCTTCCGCGGTGCCGGGGACGGTTAAAGGCGGCGCTGGAGAGCCAGCAGCGCAACATGGCCAGGCGCCCCTACAGGCCAGTGGGCTCAATGCGCGGTATGAACTCGACAACGAACTGTTTCTGCGGGGAGACGTTCGTCTGCAGCAGCCGGGATTCCAGGTGACGGGCTCCGAGGCCCGCTACAACCAGGCAACCGGTGCGGTGTCCATAGAGGGGCCGCTGACCAGCCGCGGTGACGGCTTCCTGCTGACCGGAGAACGTGCGGACTATGACGTCAACAGCGGCCGGGTGGACATCAATACCGCGACCTTTCTCCTGCACGGCCCGGAAATGCGGGGTTCCGCTACTCAGCTTTCCCGCACGGCGGAAGACCAGGTACGAATTCGTGGCGGCTCACTGACCACCTGCGCCCCGGACAACAACGATTGGTCCATCGTGGCGTCCGACATCCACCTGGACCAGGGCGAAGGTGTGGGCACCGCAAAGCACGTACGCCTTGAGATCAGTGATATCCCGGTGTTCTACTGGCCCTATGCCAGTTTTCCCATTGACGATCGCCGCAAGACAGGCTTTCTCTATCCGTCTTTTGGTACCTCCAACGCGGGTAGCGGCGCTTTCCTGTCGGTTCCCTACTACCTCAACCTGGCGCCACACTACGACGCGACGCTGACGCCCCAGTACATACATGGGCGTGGATTGTTTACCGAGGCGGAGGGGCGTTACCTCAGCAGTCTTGGGGAATCGGTGCTTCAGCTAGGCTACGCGGGCAACGACACCGAGTACGAGGAGGAGTTTCCCTCGCAAGGGGGTGAACGCTGGGGGCTTGATTTCAGTACCCAGGCGAGATTCGGATACGGCTGGACCGGCTACGGGGATTATTCCGTGGTTAGCGATGACGACTACCTCAGTGATCTCAACCGCAATCTGGAGATCAATCGCGCAACCCATCTGCGTCGCCGGGGTGGTATCCGCTATCGGGATTCCTCCCAGTATTTCGAAACCTATCTCAACGGCTACCAGACCCTCAGCGATTTCATTGCCGACGAGAACATTCCCTACTCGCAATTACCAGAAGTATTGTACGGCGCCACCGTGGATGCGGGGCCGGCGGAACTGAATCTGGAAAGCCAGTACACGTATTTCTACCGCGATAATGATGACCTGACGGGGCTCGACCGGGCCAACGGCCAGCGCTTTCGCGCCATACCCGAGCTGGCATTGCCCATGCGGGCGCTCTGGGGCTATGCCAGACCTTCCGTCAGTGTCGATTACACACGCTATGAGCTGGAGGACTACACCACACAGGACCCTGGCTTTGATCGTACCGTTCCGGTCGCGGAGTGGGATTCCGGCCTGTATTTTGATCGCCAGTCCAGCCTGTTCGATATTCCCTATAACCAGAGCCTGGAGCCCCGGCTTTACTATGCCTGGGCTGATGCCGATGCGGACCAATCGTTCATTCCGGATTTCGACACCGCCATTCGCTCATTCAGCTTCGACCAGTTGTTCCAACGCAATCGTTTCAGCGGCGGTGATCGGGTAGGTGATAGCAATCAATTGACCGTGGCACTAACCAGCCGCTTCAATGATCTGCTCACCGGCGCTGAACGTGCCCGCTTCAGCATTGGCCAGGTTCACTATTACGATGACCGGGAAGTGACGCTCGATGGGGAGGGGGCCTCTGACGCCAGTGACTCCCCGCTGGCCGGTGAAATGGTTTTGCGACCGGTGGACGGCCTGGAAATTCGAACCTCCGGCCTGTGGGAGCCGGACACCAGTAAGACGCAGGAAGGTCGCAGTCAGCTGATTTTCCACTCCGATGATTACCGTTATCTGGCCAGCCTGGGGCACAGTTACCGGCGAGACGAATTCGAGCAGTCGGATATCGGGGGCGTTTTTCCTGTCACAGACCGTGTTAGTCTGATCGGCCGCTGGGTCTACGATTCCGAGCTTGATCGTACGGTCGGTTCACTGGCCGGGCTGGAATACAATAACTGTTGCTGGAGTGTGCAGCTGGTGCACCAGAATTACCTGACGGACGACGAGCAGCTTGAGAGTCGCATGCTGTTTCAGATCCAGCTCAAGGGACTGGGCGGGAGCGGCGGATCGTCCAGCCAGATTTCCGAAGCCATCTATGGCTTTGACGAAAGGGAACGTCGCCGTTTCGGTGATCGCTGATGCCTGACAGTCAGGCTCGGGATGCCGGGGTGACAGGCAGTATTCTTCCATACTAGAGGTGACTATGAAGGCGAACCTTCGCCATTGCGCACAAATGATGCTGGCACTGATGGTTGTGATGGTATCCGCAACCGTACAGGCGGACCGTAAACTGCTTGATCAGGTGGTGGCAGTCGTCAACGACGACGTTATTCTTCAGTCCGAGCTCGAGGCACGGATCAACACCATCACCGGGCGGCTGCGCGCTCAGGGCACCGGATTGCCCCCAAGGGATATTCTGGAAGAACGGGTTCTGGAGCAGTTGATCAGCGAGTCCATCCAGTTACAGATGGCGGACAGGGCCGGAATGCGCATCAGCGACAACGAGCTCAATGAAACCCTGGCATCCATCGCCCAGCGCAACAATATGACGCTGGCCCAGTTCGAGCAACAACTGGTCCAGGAAGGCGTCACCTATCGCGAGGCCCGTGAGCAGATTCGCAACGAGATGATTACCAGCCGGGTACAGCAGCGCCAGGTTGGCAATCGCGTGCGGGTTACGGATCGGGAAGTTGAGAACTACCTTGCGGCAATGGAGGGTCAGGGCCGTAGCAATGCAGAGTATGAGCTTGCCCATATTCTCATTGAGGTGAACGATTTCAATGACGAGGACGAGGTCAGCGCTGCCCGCGAAAAGGTGGAGCAACTGCGTGAAGAAATTGCCGAGGGGCGGGACTTCCGCTCTGTTGCCGTTGCTGAATCCGATGCCAGCAATGCCCTCGACGGTGGCAACATGGGATGGCGTGCCGAGAACCAACTGCCGTCACTGGTGGCCGATGTGGTCCCGGATCTTGAAACCGGAACCGTCTCCCCGGTACTCAGGAACAGCAGTGGCTTCCACCTGGTGATGGTGATGGATCGCCGCGGCGGTGATAAAGCACAGTTCATCGAGCAGTCGAAAGTCCGTCACATCCTGGTACGCACCTCGGAAACCGTGTCGGAAGCCCAGGCGGAAGCAACCATTCGCGATCTCTATCAGCAAATCGATAATGGCGCCGATTTCGCCGTCATCGCCCGGGAGCACTCTGATGACCCGGTTTCCGGCTCTGACGGTGGTAACCTCGGATGGGTCAGCCCCGGACAGATGGTGCCGGAGTTCGAACAGGCGATGATGGAAGCGGATGTGGGCGAGCTCAAGGGTCCGTTCCGCTCCCAGTTTGGCTGGCACATTCTGCAGGTGCAGGACCGTCGTCAGCAGGACATCAGCAGTGATGTACGGGAATCCGAGGCGCGGCAGGCCATCTACCGCCGCAAGTTTGATACCGAACTGCAGAACTGGCTGCGGGAGATCCGCGACGAGGCGTTTATTGAGTTCAAGAGCGGCTACGGAGCTGACAGCGAATCATGACACAGCCGGTCATCTTCGCACTGACAGCGGGCGAACCTGCGGGCATTGGCCCGGAGCTTTGCTTGCAACTGGCCCTGAAAAAACGCGGGCCCGGCATTGTGGTGGTGGCCAGCAAACCTCTGCTGGAGGCGAGGGCCCGACTGCTTGGGTTGAATGTAGAGCTGGAAGACTGGGCGCCGGGAGCACCAGCCACTGCTGAACCGGGCCGGCTCTCCGTGCTTTGCGTTGATGGATTGGCGTCCACTACGGCTGGCCAGCTGGATCCGGCGAATAGCGCCTATGTTCTGGAAACCCTGCGAGTAGCCGCCCAGGGCTGCCTTGATGGTACGTTCGACGGGATGGTGACGGC